>CALEIL010000053.1 GCA_937876435.1 uncultured Bacteroidota bacterium | reverse complement strand
AGTAGAAGTACCCAAATCGGCTTCCCTCACGACCACGTTCACCCCAATGAGGGGCTGCCCATCTTCATCTATCACCGTGCCGGTAATGTCGATCGGAATACCAACCCCGGGAGATGGTCCTTTTACTTCAAACGATACCAGATTTGAAGAATGACCCGATGCAATCTGGATACTAACGAGACTCATAAAAAGAGTGAAAATAATTGAACTAATATTCATAGAGTTACCAGTTTTTATAATTAAACAAGGATCTGTCATAAATAATCAGGGTGTGTAAGAGAAAATCAGGGTCTGGCCTTATACAACAGCCAAAGCTGCAGCAAAATAGCTCCAAACACCGTATTCCATTAAATAAACAAGGGGTTATAAAATCCAAAATCTTCACAATTCTGGTTCACATACCAATTTTTACAAATGTAACTTTCACAACTTGAAATCGCCAAACAAACTACAAATTAATTTGAAATAATACCCAAAAAATAATCAATAATTTACTTCAAAATAATATTGGCTTAATGGACTACCTAGTGCACGAAAATCTAAATACATATCATGTTTTTCTTCATCTTTTTTGACATCTCATCGTTGTTCCTCCCTCATATAACATAGGCTATACTATAGTCGTCATGCCTTGATCTGACAAAAAATATATTGAAAAACATTGATAGCTACTTAGATTCCCGCACACTAGAGAATTTTATTTGGAGAAACTATATGATATTCCTGATGAGATCAGGACCAGACCTTCGCCAGTCATATATTTCGTGTTATAATGACTACGACAGGCCTGGCCAGAGTCTAGCTCAAACGTGTCTTAGATGACTGTGACGGAATCCGCTTTACGATTCGCTTAACACGGTCGTGGTAATTATTTCTTAAACATGAAATAGACGGCCAGAATCAGAAATACAAAAGAATACATGTGGTTCAGACGGAATGTTTCGGTTTTGAACACTATCAGCGTAAATACCGCAAACACCACCAGGGTGATGACTTCCTGGATCACTTTCAATTGGATCAAGGTAAAAGGTCCTCCATTGTCCTTGAATCCAATTCTGTTCGCCGGAACCTGGAATATATATTCAAACAAAGCGATGCCCCAACTGATCAAAATGATAGAGAATAAACCCAGTTTTTGGGACCAGTTCCATTCTGAAAATTTCAAATGGCCGTACCAGGCCATGACCATAAATGAATTGCTCAAAACCAATAGCAAAATGACCCATAATGCTTTCATCGTTGTATCTGAATGTCTGTGGTAATGAATTCTTAGGGAATAGAGTCTTTTCAATCTCGTTCTAACCACCGCAAAAATACCTAAAATGACATTGATGAAATAAAGAATTTTTGATCAAGCTTTGCAAAAATTCAGTTCCAAAATATAGACTTGTTGTCGTCCATGATCAAGGATAGGGGCATTGGCTCATGGTTGCGTCAGTGGGGAATGCCAACCGAAGAAAAAACCGGTTCTTTTGAGATGAAATCCCTGGTTCTATCCCTATTAAATCGAAAACCACTTGGGCAGCCTGTGCGATAGTGGGTCTGGTTTAATGCCAATCTCGGCTGCAGATGCAATCCAGTCAATCTCGGCTTCAGATACCCCTCCCCGCCGGCATCCCAGGCCTCCCTCCCTTCAGTCGGGAGGTAAACTTTCGAGTCCGAGATTTCCAGATTCTCACCCTTACTTAACCACCAGCACCTTATACTCCCACGGTTCGAAGCTATACACCTTTTCTTTCAAAATGTCATAATTGGATTCTTCAAAATAATTGATCCAATTTGAATCAATCAAGGCATTTTTTGTCTCTTCATCCACCTGATCCATGTAAAATGAAAACTTCTGG
>CALEIL010000052.1 GCA_937876435.1 uncultured Bacteroidota bacterium | reverse complement strand
AGGTCACCCCATGGTACATTACCTGAGCCAGGATAGTCAAACCGGAAATCAATATCATTATCCCTCCCACAATAACGGCCATTCGCAAAGGCCGAACACTTCCGTGGGTCAACCCCATAATGCCCAGTCGAACCAGGTGAGTAGTTGAATATTTGGTCATTCCATGATTTCTGTGACCTTTTACATACAGAATAGAATCCGCATTAAACCCATAGTGATACTTTCCTGTAGACCGATTCTCAATGTCTGAAGTCAATGGACACAGCCAGGCAAATACATTGCGCAGGTACAGGTTCTTTTCCGGTAGCTGTCTGATCACTTCAGCCACCTCCCTGTCCATTAATCTGAAGTCCGTCGAAACATAGGTTTGTCCCCGTTCCTGAAGTAAACTAATAAGCTTCCGGTAAATGGTGGAACCGAATTTCTTGCTCAGAGACGATAATCTATATGGTGGACGAAGTCCCATAGGATCTTCATCTGAGGTAACCTGATTGATAGGTATGCCGTATACAACATCTGCTCCCTGTTCCCATTTTCTGGTCATCTCCGGGATGACCATCGCCGGATGTTGCAGATCGGTATCCATGGTGATCAAAATCCTTCCTTTGGCTTCACCAATCCCGGCTAACATCGCCGCTTGCTGACCAAAATTCCGAATAAGATGTATAACTCTAAGTCTGGGATGAGCGTCTGATAATTCTTCAAGTAACTGTGCCGAGCCATCATGACTACCATCATTGACTATCACAATCTCATAATCAATACTTTTCCTTGTTCAGTACATCCTCTGCCGATTCTATAAAACGAAGAAGATTATCCCTTTCGTTGTAACAAGGTCCTATGACAGAAATGGTATTTTCCCAGCCATTTCCCGGTCCTTCTGGCCATCCATGATATAGAGATCTGTTATTCTCCATATTCTTCCATTTCCTGTGCAGTCATATAATACAGATGGTTTTTTACATCCATCTTCAGTGTTTCAGAATCTTTCCATTTTTGAGAAATACGATGGGATTGTACCATAAATCCACCGAGGTAAACCACTACCAGGAGTGATACGAGTTTTAAGGATGACTTATATGATCCAATGGAGTTACTGAGAATGGAAAACCACCTCGTACCTTGCCACAATACCCATCCCGATAAGCCCACAATACTCAGGTACATATACCGGTCTGCGGTAATACTCGCTCTTGGAACCGGCATGATATGCAGCACCAGCAAGATATTTATGACAAAAAAAAGCAGGCAAAAGATGGGTACCCATTTTCCAGACCGATATAAATCATATAAATAAACCAAAAACAATCCTGCCAATATGAGATATCCGTAATAAAAAACAGGCATGGGTTCTCCCGGTAACATGGGATACGCATAAAAGTGGCTGAGATTTAACGGGATTAAAAATCGAAATATGTATACGAATAGGCTATAACCTGCAAATATGATTCTATCATACCACGGATAAAGATTGACCGGATCGAGGATGCCCACATGATTCTGAGCAGACCAATACCAATACGCAAATGCCAATGCTAAGAAAGGTAACTTCTCTAACCATACTGATCGTTGCAAATGCCCTTTGTGATATACCCGATACAAAAAATCAATCAAAATTAAATTCAGTGGAAATATCACCGCCTGTTCTTTCACCATCAAACTGCACACGTAGGAAAGAAAGGTCAATCCGAGATAAATATATCGTCTGTGATTCTTATAAGCAATATAACTGCACAGTCCCAATAACGTAAACGTGGTGTACAGCACGACCTTCGATGCACTGATCCAGGCAACCGATTCCACCTGCAACGGGTGTATGGCAAATATCAAAGCGATCATAAGCGATATACTCATCACTTTCGCTCGCCTGATATCAGATTTTATGATTTTCACCATACCAGCCACCAAGAAATAAACCAGGATAGCGTTGATCATATGGATGACCACAGAACCCAGATGGAATGCAAAGGAATCAAATCCGGCCATTGAATTTATCCCAATATAGTAAAGTTGATTGAGTGGGGAATACTGGCTGTGATAGAAAGTCAGGAATGACCGCCCTATGGCATCCCATGACGGGTAAAACAGAATTGGATTCTCTAATAACATCCATTGGTCATCCCATTCTTGCTGGAAATTGTTTTTGAGACTGGAATTATAGGTCAGGAAAATAACACCAACTAATATTAATAAATATAACCAAATTCTATTTACAGAATTGACTTTGTCAAAGTTGAATAATATTTTATGCTTTTTATGCATTCCCATGAAACTTACGATGGTAAATATAATATTTTGCTTTCAGCAAACTTCCCAATCTATAATGCTAAGTCGCAAAGTCCCTCATATTTGACGTAACTGCCCCCATATTTGACGTAACTATCCTCATATTTGACGTAACTATCAGAGTAATTAATGTGATTACTTTCTCTTTGACCGTATATATGCCTTTATCAATCCATTAATCCGCTTTTCAACTATATTTCTCTCAGAGCCTTCGTGAAAAGAAACGATACGTTTCATCTTTTCGGATCTCTTTGATTTTTGAAACATTGACCACACAATTACTATGGATCCGGCAAAAGGTGTCGGGCAGCTCCTGTTCAAGACTGTTCAAACTTTTCCGAATATGACATTGATCATTATTTTCGAGGAAGAAGGTAAGGTTGTGATTGGATACGATGATGTATATAATTTCCTCATGTCTGAGATAACGAACCGTCCCATTATAGCCTATTTCAAGCATATTTTAAAATATGTAAAGTTGGTATTCAGGATTTTATTCATATATAGCTGATTATCCGATTGATATGGGTCGGATAAAATTTATATTTTCATAACATTCGTGATAATATAAATGAATAGTGCCTAAGACTAAAACGATATAGCTTCTACAATATATAGATCCAAATAACGTCGATTTAGGTCAATCATTGCGCTTATCGGGTCGGAGCCCGACATGATGTATTTGGGGTTTTCGCAGATCAATTTAGTGTTACGGTACACTATACGCTATATTATAAGACAAGAGGCGTGAAGAGTATAGTCGGTCTGTAAGGAAGAGACGGCTGCAGTAAGGGGCAGATTTAACAGATCTGCCATATCTGTGTTCATCTGTCCCATCTGCGTCTTCTGCGTTCCAAATCCTTCAATTAACACCTTCTCTGAAGGTGATCCTTCCACTATCCGCCTCCAACTCGGCCATCATTCCCACAGCTATCGTCGCATTTTGAGCCATATGACCAATGGAATAACCTGTGATCACCGGGATGTCCAGCGAACTAAAATGACTTCGGATAACCTCCTGAACCGTCTGATCGGTGGAGCCTTCTTCCGGATCACAATTGGTGAAATTCCCAAAGATCAACCCGGCTGCCTGCTTCAGATGGGCGGCTTGTATCAACTGAACCAGCATGCGATCCACGCGGTAGGAGTCTTCCCCAATGTCCTCGATGAACACAATTTTTCCGGTAAAATCAGGTAAATAATCCGTTCCACACATGGCCGACAACAGCGTCAGGTTTCCTCCCACTACGGGGCCCGTGGCCTTACCCGAATGGAGCACACTAAACGTTTCTTCTCCTTCCAATGGACTGGACGCAGGAACAATATGGTAGTTGTAATCACCGTCAAACAAAGCTGCTATAATGTTTTTCAGAGAATAATCGGTCCAGTCTGCTCCAGCGATGGGTCCGTGGAAAGACACCAGGCCGGCCTGGGTATAAAATGCCTGATGGAGCGCTGTGATATCCGAATACCCGACGAACGCTTTGGGATGGGCCCGGATCAGGTCGTAATCGAGCATACCCAGTATCCTCGTCGCACCATATCCGCCTCTCACGCACCAGATCCCATCGATGTCATTCCGCCGGAACATGGTATGGATTTCTTCGACCCGCTCACCGTCCGTTCCACCGATAAACCCGTTTTCCTCCCTCAGATATTTCCCTTCTTCTACGATCAAACCCTGCGATTCCAGATTTTTAGTCGCCTTTTGAATTTTTTCTTCGCTGGCATAGCTCGACGGGGCGATCAGCGCGACACGTTGACCCACTTTTAGCTTGGGTGGTATCAATAATTCCCTGGATGAGAAATCGGCACTTGCTCCAGGTATCCTCTGACAGGCAGGCAATACGGCCATTCCCACAGCGGACGCCAGAAATAATTTATGGAAATTTCTTCGGGAGAGAGGAGAGTTCGGTTTCATAAGTAGTGGACGATGGTTCAATAATTAAATGATTGGGGTGCCGGAATAAGAGAACCAATATGAATACCGCTTACCGCTTCCGAATCAGGGGTGGCTGCTCTTTCCTTTTTTGGCCCCGGTCTGGTACATATCCTTCCGGAGGGCCATATATTGTTTCCGGGCGGTTTGCATCGGAATACTGATGCATTTTTCTGCCATATAGTCCAGGATTTCCCTGATGAGATCCTGGCCATTCTGGTCCAGGTCTTCGATTTGATTTTTGAACACTTCCTGGATGGCCTTGTCCCGTGTGGCGTATATTTTTGCTGGTATTTCCAGAAATGCTTTTTCGATAAACCGGCGATGCATTTTTTCCTGAAATGATTTGATCTCCTCTTCGATGATCCGGGTCGCCATCAATACCTCCTGCTTTCGAAAAGTCCGGTTTTTCTCCGCCACGGTCCTTAGTGATTCCACCTCGATGACCTTGAGTCCGTATTTGGTAATGATCTCCGGGTGAACATCTCGGGGAACGGCCAGATCCAGGATTCCGCGACACTCAGTCATTCCGGCATCTCCTATGCATTGATCAATCAATTCCGGAGTCAGGATGTAATCGTCAGATCCGGTACACGAAATGATAAATGGTACGTTGAGACTATGTCGAGGCATATCTTCGATCAAATAAGTCTCCGCTGAAGGTAAAATCTGGCGGATGGCCAGGAGATTGTCCTCGGAACGGTTAAATACTTTGACGTACTTCATTTTCCATTCCTGTAAAAACCGGGCAACCTTCTGAATCGTGTCTCCCGCTCCGATCAAAACCACCTCATCATCCGGGTGGATACCGAGACGACGAAGTTTTTTCATAGCCAGCGAAACCACACTGACGGTTTTTTCACTGATCCGGGTTTTGTTGTGGACCGATTTGGCCGCCTGTTGCGCGCTTTGGTATAATATCCGGATATGGTCACCGGACAAACCATCCTTCCAGCTCCGATCATAAGCCTCCTTGACCTGCCGCATGATCTCCTGCTCGCCCAAAACCATGGATTTCAAAGACGACGCTACCTCAAAAAAATGGCGGACGGTTTCTTCCCCGGAATATTCTTTGAGTTCAAACCGGATTTCGGAATCCGGAGATTGGTTCTGAAGAAATTTCACCATCGAATGGTGTATATCAGATAAAGGCTGGATGCTATAGAATAAAAACAATACCCTATTGCACGTATTGAGGTAATACAATTCCTCAACACCCAATTCATTTTTTAGTATTCTCAATCGCTCACTTTCCCCGGTCTCATTATCTGAGGATATCAGGTAATGGGATAATTCGTCCAACCGGGCATCACTGAAAGTCAGCGTAAGTATCTTGTAATTATCAATCATGGCTTATCCTTACAAGAACCGATCCTGACAGAACGGGTCTTCGCTTTAAGGGTTACAAATATAGTGCTTTGAATTGGGATTCTACACCATTTCATCGCAGAGTAACGCAATTTTGAATCATTTTAATTAATGAGAAAAGGTCTATTCCCGCGATTAGTTTATAATTTTGCCCTAAATTTTTAAAATCATGTACAGAACACATCACTGCGGGCAGTTGCGAAGTGAACACATCGATCAGGAGGTTGAACTGAGTGGTTGGATGGCCACCAAGAGAGATTTTGGAGGAATGACCTTTATCGATTTACGCGACAGGTATGGATTGACCCAGTTGATCTTCAATATGGAAACCGATGAACATCTTTGCAAGGAAGCCCGTCAGTTGCACAGGGAAGACGTCATCTCTGTCAGGGGTTTTGTCCGGGAAAGAAGCAATAAAAATCCAGATATGCCTACCGGCGAAGTCGAAGTGGTGGCGACACAATTGAACGTTCTGAGCAACTCCAGCCTACCTCCATTCACTATAGAAAATGAAACCGATGGGGGAGATGACCTGCGGATGAAATACCGGTATCTGGATTTGCGGAGACCCGTGTTGCAGGAACAAATCCGATTTAGGAGCAAGGTCACCATCGCGATGCGTCAATATTTGGATCAACTCGATTTTCTGGAAATCGAAACTCCGGTCCTGATAAAAAGTACGCCCGAAGGGGCCCGTGATTTTGTAGTTCCTTCCAGGATGAATCCAGGACAATTTTATGCCTTACCCCAATCTCCACAGACGTTCAAACAACTGTTGATGGTAGCTGGTATGGACAAATATTTTCAGATCGCCCGGTGCTTCCGGGATGAAGACCTCAGAGCCGATCGCCAGCCAGAGTTTACTCAATTGGACTGCGAAATGTCCTTCGTGCATCAGGAGGATATCCTTCAGACTTTCGAAGGACTGACGCGGCATTTGTTTCGGGAAATGTTGTCCGTAGAACTTCCGGAGTTTCCAAGAATGACTTATGAGGAAGCCATGAGATTGTATGGTTCGGACAAGCCGGATACGCGGTTTGAAATGGTCATCCAGGATTTTACCGAAAAAGTCAAAGGTTTCGATTTCATTGTATTTGAGCAGGCCCCATATATCGGTGGCATCTGTCTTCAGGGGAAAGCAGACGACTATACCAACAAAAATATGAAGGAGGTTACGGAATGGGTTCAGCGACCCCAGGTAGGGGCGAAAGGTCTGGTGTATATCCAGTGGAAAGAGGACGGTAGTATCAAGTCCACCGTGGGGAAATTTTACAACGACGAGGTCCTTCGATCCTGGATCACCTCAGCCGGAGGTGGACAGGGTGATATTCTATTTCTGATGAGTGGAGAGGTGGATGCCACCAGAACGCAATTGGGCACATTGCGTCTGGAATTGGCCCGAAGGCACGAGCTGTACTCCTCATCGGCGTTCAGTGCGTTGTGGGTAGTCGATTTCCCTCTTTTGGAATGGGATGAGGAGACCAATCGTTTTTATGCGATGCATCATCCTTTTACTTCGCCAAAATCGGCCGATATACCCAAAATGCGATCCGATGACCGGACCGTGCTGGAATCCATCCGGGCAGACGCCTACGACCTGGTCATCAATGGATCGGAAATCGGAGGAGGATCGATCCGGATATATGACAGGGAACTCCAGGAACAAAATTTTAAATTGCTGCAATTCACTCCGGAAGAAGCAGAAGAACAATTTGGTTTTCTGATGAACGCATTTGAATACGGCGCTCCGCCCCACGGCGGAATTGCTTTTGGCCTGGACAGACTTTGCGCTGTGATGAACGGTAGAAACTCCATACGGGACTTTATCGCCTTTCCCAAAAACAATATGGGACGTGATGTCATGATCGATGCTCCTGCACCGATCGATCACCAGCAATTGAAAGATCTGCATCTGAAGATCGCTACGGATTCTCCGGTGGGTTAGTGTGCCGGGCATTAAATTCATGATGCTTAAGATGAGGTTATTTTTAGTCAGATCGAAGAAATGACTGAACTTAATTCCGACCCCGCATGCGGAGAAGGAACCTTGACTGAACGAAATTCCAGCTTGCCTGGAATCGTCCGTACGGACGGTGAGGGAGCCAGACGGGCTCCCATATCTTACCGGGGACTATGAAAGCTGCTTCAGACTCTCTTCCAGCATCGTCACCCGTCCTTTGCCGTCTTCGAGTTTTTTACGTTCATTGTCGACGATGGCCTCTGGAGCATTTTGTACGAATCGTTCGTTGGATAATTTGGATTCGATCTGTTTCACGAATCCACGCGCGTACTCCAG
>CALEIL010000051.1 GCA_937876435.1 uncultured Bacteroidota bacterium | reverse complement strand
TAGTGGGTTGCCCGGCTTTTTTGTGTCCACGTGCTTTTGGGCAAAACGTGGACAGTCCAAATCGTGAACTGGACAGTCTGGTCGTAGATACGCTACAAATTGAAAAGGATAGCCAGGAAGTTTGGCAGCCGGATCCGAATAAAGCCCTGTGGTTTTCGCTGGCCCTTCCAGGCCTGGGTCAGATATACAACCGATCCTGGTGGAAGACACCCCTTATTTACGGAGGGCTTGGGGTAAGTATTTGGTTTATCAGGGAAAACAATCAAAATTACAAGGATTTCAGAACTGCGTACAGCGAAAGTTTTGATCCGGATAACACAAACCCGCTGGTTCAGAAATATCCCAACCAGGAATCGTTACGCCGCATTCGGGATATCTATTACAAGCGATATCAACTCAGCATCATAGCCACCGCGGCGATCTACCTGATGAACGGCATCGAAGCCTACGTTGATGCACATTTAAAGAATTTTGAAATATCAGATGATTTGTCGCTCAGATGGGCCACTCCTCAGGCAACACCCGGGAGAATCGGTGTGAATATGGCTCATACGCAGGTGTTTCCAGTGATTGGTGTGGCCTATACATTAAAGTAAGTTATGGACGCTTATGAGGAGCTATTGGCCATTAGCCTTAGCCGTTGGCTCAGTTGATTCAATTACATCCACATCATTTAGAAATTCAACTTCTAAGCTTGGAATATAGACTGTTCAGTTTTCTTTGTAGTAAATGTAGTTCTGATAATAATTCCTCTACATCGCCGGCCGTGGTGAATTTGAGCTCACTAATAATTACAAGCAAACTTTCTACTTCAAAAGATGAACCAAGTGCTATTTCTATAAATCGGGCGAAATCCTTTTCAGAATTTCTTGAACAACCTTCTGCTATATTGGAAGAAATGGAAATACCAGCTCTTTGAATTTGACTTGTAATTCCATATTTTTCAGAATGTGGTAATTCATCTGTAAGTGAGTAGATCTTTTTAGCCACAGAAATAGATAATTTCCAAACTTTGTATTTTCGAAAATCTCTCATTTTATATTTCTGAATTTAATATGCCAATGGCAAAAGGCCAACAGCCAACAGCCGATTTTTTCGAACAGCTATTGGCCATTAGCCTTAGCCGTTGGCTCAGTTGATTCAATTACATTCACATGCCAATGGCAAAAGGCCAAAAGCCAACAGCCGATATTTCCAACAGCTGAATCACCTACATCAACCCAAAAATTTTCGCATACTTCAACATTTCCCCCTGGTTGGATATTTTCAATTTTCCGGTCAGGATGGCCATCATGGGATTGAGGTCACCTTTCAGTAGTTTCATTAGGTCGTTGTCGGAGGCTTTGACCACGCATTTGGGTTCTCCATCCAAACCTTCCTGAGCGGTACATTGCCCGTCTCTAACCCGTATGGTCACCTCTTCCGGCGCTTCTCCCCCATCCTGTTTGATGATAAAGTGGAAATTAGTTTCCAGCCCTTGCAGAACGTTGGAATCAACTTTTTCGGGAAGGGAAAGTAAGAAAGCTTGGCTATTCATATTATCAATTTATTATTCAAAACGATATTTCCGGAAAATAAGGTACACCTATTTAGATTATCCTTGTTCTCAGATTCGCTCACACTTAAATAGTTTCATGGGGGAAGTTAGTTTCATTAGTAAAAGCAATTTTTAAGGCTTAAAGACTGCGCATATGAAGTTATACAAAAACTGAACCAATTGACAACAGGTCATGATCATGGTGCTAAAAAAGATCCATCCCAATAATAACGAATTCTTCAGGTCTCCTTCACTACCATCCCACCCAATACCTCACGACTTTAAACCCACCTCTACAGTAGGATAACATTAACAAATTTGCTGTGGAACGTAAATATGCGTTAAGAAGGTATGAATTTTGCATATATTCATTGTATGAAAATATTATATTCAAACCTGATCCTGACTGTATTTATCTTCATCTCGGGCTGGAATGGAGGATTAACTCAATCACTGGCCGAGTTAATCGCAAGTGCCCACGACCAATCCCCGGCCAATGATATCGCTGAAACGAGGTATCTCAATGCACGTCTATATTACCAGGCTTACCGCGCCGAGTTCCGGCCCAACATCATGCTCAACGCAACCGTCCCCAATCTGGTCCGATCCATATCTTCGATTATCACGGATGATGGCGGTGAAATTTTCGTCAACCGCTCCGTATTGACCAATGCCGCCAGCGTCAGTCTCAATTACGACATACGGGCCACCGGTGGTCAGATCTATGCCAGTACCGGTCTTGAGCGTCTGGATATACTATCCTCACCGCAACGAACCTCCTATTTTGCCACACCCATCCGGATTGGTTTCATACAGCCCATATCCCGATACAATCCATTTACGTGGCAGGACAAGAAAGAACCCGTACGGCTGACTATTGCGGAAAAACGGTATTATCAGGAAAAAGAAATGATCACCAGACAAATCGTACAAGCCTATTTCGAACTGATGATGGCACAGGTCAACCTGGAATACGCCAGCGACCAGGTCGAGAACAACCGGGATCTGTTGGCCATCGCCCAGCAGCGGTTTGACAAGGGTTTTACGGGTCGGGAAGAATTGTTACAACTGGAGATAAACGTCAATGGGTCCCTGGCGGAACAATCGGCAGCCAGGGTTCATGCCGAACTGGCTACCGACGAACTCAACAGTGTTTTGGGCAATGAAGAAGCTCAATCCTACAACCTGGAAACCCTGGATTACCGGGATATATACATCGATGAATCCACCGCTCTCCAGCAATTCCGGCTAAACAATCCCCTGTATGACGAGTTGCATTTGTCGGAAATAAATGCGGAAGAAAGCATCGTCGAAGCCAGAGCCCGCGGACGTACCGTCAATATAATCGGTCAGGTAGGTTTCTCTCAAACCAATGAAAAACTCCGGAACGCTTACCGGGATTTCGATGATCAGGAAATATTTAGTCTGGGTATCCAGGTCCCCATCACGGACTGGGGCCTGACCGACATCCGGCGACAAACCGCACAGGTCAACCACGATCTCACCCAAAAAACCAATGCCTGGGAAATCATCAAGGAGGAAAGGTCGCTGCTTTCCGGGATTAAACAGTTTAACCTGCAAAAAACGCAGTTGACCCTCCTCCAAAACTCCATGGAACTGGCCCGGGAACACGTAACGATCACCGAACAGAGATACCTCAAAGGCTCCTCGACCATCAATGACCTCAACCTCGCCCTGGAAAACGAAAATCGTCGACGGAACAGTTACTATCAGTCCTTACGGGAATATTGGGACTTATACTACGAGATCCGGTCCAGGTGTCTGTACGATTTTGAGAGAAATGAGATCATTCTATATGAACATTAATAGCGTTTTATGCATCTTGTGTTTCTACGAGCTTCATAGTATATGCCATGGAATCACCGATTTGAAAACACAGAGGTGAAACAATACTGATACGTTTTTGGATTTTGTTCCACTAATAATCATGGGTGTGCCGGTCGAGATGGATGGCCAGACATTTGATCCGGAGACGGCTGGCGGAAGAACGCTGCCGGAGAGCCTGGAGGGTGAGGGGTCGGGCTTACGCCTTTCCCAGGCCGTTCTGAGGTTTTTTACCTCAAGCGAAGTCCCAATCATCCGCACTATTCAGAAACCAGGATCGCCTGGGACATTTATGAATTTCGACAGATGAATTGAGGATTAGTACTGAGATCTCCCGCCTTTCATTTTCATTTTATTTTGGCCGGACGCTTTCTCATTTCCCTCACGAGGGAAAGGATGGCCAAAATGAAAGGCGATAGAAACCACCTCAAAATGCCACACCCACTCCCACGTACGCCAGGTCGGGAAATCCGATTCCTGTGCGGAATATAAACCAACTCTGTGGCTTTTGAAAACGATACCCGATATTCCCAATTGGGAATAGGCCTTTTTCTACCTTATCCTGTTCCGATTCTGGAGAATTGGAAGGCATATGGTGTTGGTTCAAGGCCACTCCGGCAAATAGCTCCAAATGGTTGGAATGAGAACCGGTCAATAAACCCACCGAAAGGGATTGGTAGTTGTAGGACCCGGCCATCATCGCACCGAGATATCCCACCGACAACTTCAATCGGATATCCGAATGATCCGCAGCACGGTAAATTGACCGGTCATAGCTGATGGACGCAGCACCGGACACCAGGGGAAAAGCCATTCCCACATTTCCATAAATGCTGTTTTTATGAAGACCGTACGACGTCTGTCCTACCGTATCCACCACCTTTTGGCCACAAACCGTCCATGGTATTGACAGAAATAAAGCTAAGACTATGGCACAAAAAATAGATCTCATGACTTAAATATATCAAAATATATTCTCTGAAACGCATCTATTTACTATTGAAGATTATTTTGCCGTCAATTCCAGTTTTAAATCAAGGGCATTGGATAATAAAAGTAAATTTGATATTTCAATATCTCCACCGTTCTCTATGCGGGAAATGTATGGACGATGTTTACCAATTTTCAGTGCGAGTTCTTCCTGAGTGAGATTAAGTTCTTTTCTTCGACTTCTAAGAATCTCGCCTATATACCACAAGTAAGCTTCTTCTGAAAATTTGGTTCTTCTTTCAGTCCCTATTTCCCCATACTTATTATCCAATATTTCTTTGGCAGTTTTCAATTTTTTCATTGCAATATATTTTTGTATTTATCCAAAAGTACATCAGCTACTCTAATGGCTTTACTGTAATCCTTATTACTCTTCTTCCTCAAATTCGCAAGTCTAATCCCTGAGTAAATAAACTTACTTTTAAAACCTCGCTTTGGGTTTATACGTTAATTATTTGGTGCGAATTTGAGGATAGAACTTTGTTCTTTAGTACGTCCATTACAATTCTCTGAAAGATCGAATCATGTTAAAAGCAAACAATAACTTTGTAGACGGCAGGATTTGCCTGGGATGTTGGAGCCCCAGCTCCGACGAAAACCACGTTTTATCTATACAAAACTGAATTTACTGAATTGATGCCCCAGCTCCGACAAAAATAATAGATTCCGGGGCGAGCCCGGAAGGGGATGTGTTAATCCCAGGACCTGCCACCAAAAAACGAGATTATAAAAAAAGCGCGTGTCGCGACGGAACAAGATAGTATTCCTCTGCCAATCTTTAGTGAGCTCACATACACCGGGCTCAAAAAAATCAAAGCTTGCGGTAATCTTCAATTGATCAAACCGCCCCACCCTTCGGGTCCTCCTCCATAAGAAGGTAAATGGGCCGGAGTTTACCTACCACACCGAAAGGATTAGGTAAGTAGGAGCCTACCTAATCGAAAAGGTTCGGTTGGCAGGAGCTCCGGTATCCCCAGGTCTCCGTTGTCCCCGGGTCTGCGTTGTCCCCGGGCTAGCGCTCATTTGTTAAATACGTTGACAAGATGCACCATTCCAGGGATTCACCGCATCTTATAAATATCCTAACTCAATATTGAATTCTTATGAGTAAAATTTATCTATTCTTAATTCTAGTCGCATTATTCGGATGCAAAGACGAAGTACCCACTTTCCAAAAAATCACCTACGAAGGCCAGGGAAAAGTGATCTCCCTGCCATTACCTGAATTTGCACTACCGAGAACAGAATGCCTCAAAGCAGCTCGATTTAACGATCAAGATATTCTGTATTACTATAACTCAGCGAAAAGGCAAATCCTGATGTATGATATTGGAGCAGAAGAACTCATTTACACTGTTCAGCTCTACAGACAGGGACCCAATGAAGTGAATGGTTTCAAAGGCTTTACCATATTAGACCGAGACCGTATCATGATTTCGACCTTTCCGCAGAAGTTGTTGACCGTGAACTTAGATGGATTGATCGTGGATCAAATCGACTACAATATGACGAGTGAAGCCGGTCAATTTTCCCGTCCAATCACCCTGAATTCCCACGATAAAAACGACATTTATCGGACCGATGATGGCTATATTATTCCTCAGGAACCTCCTTACCGACAATCGGGTGGCGAGGCCACAGGCCTGGAAGGTCAGGCCGGGAGCAGTGTGTTTATTGAGATTAACGATGGTGCAAAAAAATTTAGTAA
>CALEIL010000050.1 GCA_937876435.1 uncultured Bacteroidota bacterium | reverse complement strand
CGCCATAAAAAGGATCAGGTATCCTGGATAGAAGTCATAAAAGATTACCGGGTCTGGATTCTGTTTTGCGTCTATGCGTGTTGTTTTGGGATCGAACTAACCGTCTATGGAACTATGGACGATTATCTGCAAACTACCTTTCATCTGGACCGAATCACCGCTGGACACATAGTTTTATCGTTTGCCCTGATGAATTTATTTGCCCGGACTTTGGGGGGATTTTTGAGTGATCGACTGGGCACAAACCGGGGACTCCGGGGACGGGTGCTGTTTTTAGCGATCGTACTTCTCGCGGAAGGATTGTGTTTGGCAATATTTTCAGGAATCGAGAGATTTTCCATCGCGATCCTTGCTTTGATTTTATTTAGTCTCGCCGTTCAAATGGCGGAGGGGGCCACATTTTCAGTAGTTCCTTTTATCAGTCAAAAAGCCATCGGGACGGTGTCCGGGCTGGTGGGAGCCGGTGGAAATGTGGGGGCTTTTCTGGCGGCTTTATTAATGAAATATAAATCTGGATCGGCCGAAACAAACGCCATCATCGCCAATCAGGGTTTGAGTGACGAGGTGGTGAACGCCGCACAAACTGCTGCCGCATCTCATGCGATGTCGGATGGTTACCTGCTCATCGGTGGGGCGGTTGTTGTCACCGGAATCCTGGCGACCGCCATTCGATTTTCACCCGTTGAAGAACACAAAATGCAAAAAGAAATGCAGCGTTCGATGACATTTCAGCAGGATCGAGCCTGATTTGAGAAGGAAAAGATGTGTATTTTTCGCAAGCCTACACGGATTTTATTCAACGTTGAGCCGTAAAAAATTGTAAACGATGGAGCCAAAGGAGGTCAAAAGTACTTGTTCATATTGCGGAGTGGGCTGCGGTCTGATCGTGAAAAAGGACTGGAGGAATCGCATTCAGGTACAAGGGGATAAAGATCACCCGGTGAATAAGGGAATGCTCTGTTCCAAAGGGTTGAATCTGCACCACGTGGTCAATGATACATCTGACCGGTTGCTGTATCCTATGATGCGGTGGAGTGGTTCCCATCCGCGGGAAAGAGTGTCGTGGGATGACGCACTGGATCGCGCGGCTGGCGTATTCCGTTCCATCATCAGAAAGTATGGTCCTGATAGCGTGGGCTTTTACATCTCGGGTCAATGCCTGACGGAGGAGTATTATATCGCCAACAAATTGGTGAAGGGGTTTATCGGCACCAATAACATCGATACCAATTCCCGGCTGTGCATGAGCTCAGCGGTGGTAGGATATAAGAAGACGTTTGGTGAGGATTCGGTGCCCGGTAGCTACGCCGATATAGAATTGGCTGATACCTTCCTGATCGCGGGTGCAAATCCGGCGTGGTGTCACCCCATTTTATTTCGCCGTATCGAACAGCATAAACAAAATAATCCCGACGTCAAAATTATCGTCGTTGATCCCCGTAAAACGGATACCTCTACTTTTGCCGATCTCCATCTGCAACTGATGCCAGGAACCGATGTGTTTCTATACAATGCCATCGGTCGTTGCCTCCTCAAAAAGGGTTTCATCGACAAGAATTTTATCGACCATCACACCGAGGGATTTCAGGCATTTAGAAAATCCGTGATGTCCATGTCGATGAAAGAAATGTCCGAAATTTGTGGCGTGAGTGAGGCTGATATCAAAAAAGCTGCTACCCTCATTGGCAAATCAAAAGGTTTTATCAGCATGTGGGCTATGGGACTCAATCAAAGTACGGTGGGTACGGATAAAAACTTTGCTCTGCTGAACCTGTCGCTGGCCACCGGTCACGTTGGCAAACCCGGGAGCGGACCATTTTCCCTGACGGGGCAGCCCAATGCCATGGGAGGTCGCGAAGTGGGGGGAATGGCCAGTCTGTTGGCCGTGCACAAAGATCTGGAGAACCCCAGCCATCGCCGGGAGGTAGCTGAGTTCTGGGGCGTGGATGACATTTCACCTAATCCTGGATATACCGCGACCGAAATGGTATCTGCTCTGGAAGAAGGCAAACTCAAAGCCATCTGGATCATCTGCACCAATCCCATCGTGAGCCTTCCCAACTCCAGAAAGGTAGAACGGGCTCTGAAAAAGGCGAAATTTGTGGTAGTGCAGGATATTTCCGATAAATCCGATACGGTAGCTGTGGCCGATCTGGTGCTTCCTGCCGCGGGATGGCTGGAAAAGGAAGGTACGATGACCAATTCCGAACGCCGGATTTCATATTTGCCAAAGTACCTCCATCCACCTGGCGAAGCACGAGCTGATGTGGAAATCCTGTGTGACTTCGCGCAACGAATGGGTTTTCATGGCTTTACTTTTCACAATACCGCTGAGATTTATGAAGAATACACCCAAATGACCAGGGGAAGTCATATGGATATTTCGCAGTTGAACTACGACCGGCTGAAAAATGAAGGGACCTTTCAGTGGCCCGTCTCACAGTATCGCGATCAGGGAACGGAGCGTTTGTTCCAGGATAAACAGTTTTATACCGAATCGAAAAAAGCCAGATTCAATATTCCCACGCTGGAACCCAAACCGGATTTTTTAAAGAAGAATCCATCGTATCCTCTGGTACTGACGACGGGTCGCGTGAGGGATCAGTGGCACACCATGACCAAAACGGGGAAAGTCGCCCGTTTGAACACCCATTATCCCGAACCGGTGTTGGAAATTCACCCCGTGGATGCCGTTTTTTATGGAATAAAAGAGGGGGACGTGACCCGGGTGTATAGTATGCATGGGGATGTGCGACTCCGGGCTAAAGTGACAAATAACGTACGGAAGGGGGTGGTTTTTGTGCCCATGCACTGGGGCAGGCAGCTCGGTAATGATTTGAACCGGGCGAATAATGTCACAAGTGGCGACGTCGATCCGTCTTCCAAACAGCCCGACTTCAAATACACCCCGGTCAATATTGAAAAATATGAAAAAGTCAGGGAGCGGATCATCGTGGTGGGAGCCGGAGCTGCTTCGTTTCGTTTTGTAGAGAACTACCGGGAACACAACACGACCGATGAAATCATCGTGTTCTCCTCGGAAGTCAATCCATTTTACAATCGGGTCCTGTTGCCTGAATACATTACCCAACAGCTGAGCTGGGAGCAGTTGCAAAAAATGAAAGGGGAGGCTTTGAAACGGTTGCAGATTGAAGTCAGACAAGGTCGGTCCATCCTGAAAATTAATCGGGAGGGCAAATTCGTGGTCGATGGGGACGGTACCGCCCACGGCTACGACAAACTGGTTCTGGCTACGGGAAGCCGGGCCTTCGCCCCTATGGAGGTTCAGATGCTTCGTCCGGGCAGATTTACCCTGAGAAGTAAGCGCGACGCCGATGAATTTAAATCCTACATGGAGGCCACCGGTTTGCCTCATCATCAAAGGCACGTGGTAGTCGTGGGTGGGGGTTTACTGGGTCTGGAGGTAGCAGCCGCATTGCGGGAAGAAGGCACCAATGTCACCCTGGTACAACGGGCGAGCCGCTTGATGGAGCGCCAACTCGATATTACCGCCAGCAAGATCCTGCAGGAAGATGTCTTTGACCGGGGGATTCAGGTATATTTTGACAACGAGGTGAGCACGGTTTTCAATGAAGATGACGCGCAGGAACTCAATATCACGCTCAAAAGCGGGCGGATCCTGCAGGCCCATGCCATCGTCTATGCCACCGGGACGCGACCCAACATCGAACTGGCCAAAGACGCCGGTTTGTTGTGCGGACGGGGCGTGAAGATCAACCGGCATTTACAAACGTCCGATCCCGATGTATTTGCTCTGGGTGAAATCGCGGAATTTGAGGATCAGCTCTATGGAATTACTTCGGCGGCTGAAGAGCAGGCGGCTATTCTGGCCAACTTTTTAGCTGGTGATGTGAGCAGTTCGTACAAGGGCTCGGTTCCGATGAATATCCTTAAGTTTAGCGATCTCGACGTATGCAGCGTGGGCGATATTCATGTCCTTCCCAACGATGATTCGTACGAGGAAATCATTCTTCTGGATATCAGCCAGCGGTATTACAAGAAATGCATCGTGAAAAATGATTTACTCGTGGGAGCCATATTGGTGGGTGATAAGCATGAATTTGCTGAATTCAGAGATCTTATCGGGCGTAAAATCGAACTGGCCGAAAAGCGGGAGCAACTGCTTCGAAGACCGGGTGGGGCACGTCCCGTAAAGGGCAGATTGGTGTGTTCCTGTAGCCAGGTGGGGCAAGGCAATCTCGAAGAGGCCATCGATTCCGGGTGCGACAATTTTTCGGATTTGTGCACACAGACCGGAGCGGGATTGGGATGTGGTAGTTGTAAATCTGAAGTAAGAGAAATATTCCGAAAATCAAAAGACATCGTATGAGAAAACCCATTCCAAGATTGCTGATCGATGGGGGCATACTGTCCCCTGCGGAGATGAAACACATCGTGGAAAGGGCAGAAGCTGCCGGACTGAAAACGATTTCATTTGGGTCTCGGCAGGATATCCTGTTGCCTGAGTACGACGAGGTGCAGAGCGGTTCTCTTCTCGATTTTGGACCCATTCGTATAGGAAATCCAGCCGTCGGTAAGCACGTCGAAAATATTGTGTCTTCGTACGTATCTACCGATATATTTCCGACAACATCGTGGATCACGGGAGACCGGTATTTGTATATCCTGGAACAAATCAAGCACGATCCTTCTTTAAAAATCAACATCACGGAGCCCCAGCAACGCATTGTGCCCCTGTTTATGGGACATCTGAATTTTATTGCTTCCGGGCGGGAAGATTACTGGTATTTATACGTTCGGCTGCCGGATTGGACTTCCGTGGAAATGTATCCGGCGTTGATCTATACCTGGGATATCGCACCCATTTGCGAGGAAATCGAGCATTTGTTGCAAGAAGAGCCTGAGGATATAGATACCTTATTTTCGCTTTTGAACGATGCGGTAGAGACCAATAACAAGACCATCGATCGGTCACTGGAAGTCCCGTTTTACCCATTCCCGTATTATGAAGGCATGAACCGGACCGGTACAGGAGAGTACTGGCTGGGATTGTACTGGCGCAATAACCAGTACGATATTCAGTTTTTGAAGGCCATGTGTGATTTGTGTTTTGAATGGAAAATCGGAAAAATCTGTATTACACCCTGGAAATCATTTATTATAAAAGGCATCCCAGCCGCGTCCAAATTGCAATGGGAAAAATTGCTTGGTCGCTTCGGTATCAACGTTCGTCATTCGTTGTTGGAAATGAACTGGCATTTGCCTGTGGCTAATGAGGAGTTGTTGAAATTGAAAAGATACATTGTTTCCTGTTTGGATCAAAACGACATTTCCACATATGGATTGACGTTTAGTATCATACGGCACGACAAGCAGTTTTACTATTTCACATCCATAGTCGTGAAGAAAAATACGGTCCCCGAACGATTGACTGACTTTGAGATCCGAGATACCTACGATTTATTGTATGCCCGGAATTTTGACCCCAATACCCGGGAATATAAAATGTATGCCCAGGATGTCGATCGGGTCGAATTACCTGGATTGCTGATGGAGTTGAGCAGGATGTATTTCGAGCAACTGGGCACAAAAACAGAGGTTGAAAGTCAACCGGAAACCCTTGCGGAGGTAGCTCTCAAGAAAGTGTATCAATGCGGGGATTGCCTGACCCTGTACGATCAGGAATACGGCGATGAAAAGCAGGGATTCGAAGCCGGAATCTCGTTCCATGATTTGCCGGAGGACTATGAATGTCCGGTGTGTGAAGCGGGTAAATCGGCCTTTCGGGAGGTGTAAAGACAAGTCAAGACTTGTTTTTTTAATTTTTAATTTTTAGTTTTTAATTTTTAATTGGGAGTGCGCGGTGGTGAGTGCTTTGCCGAGTCAAGCCTGGCATAATAAGCAGAGCGAGAATGATTGATAGGCCGCTTCTCGGCCCATGCAGATGGGTCATGGGCCGCGGTGCATCCTATGAGTAAGTCGACTGCGCCGGTTTGTGCGCTTCGCGCGTTGGACCGGAAAGCGTTTTTTGTACGATATTACTTAGGGGCTTTGATGTTCAGTCCCACACCTAAACCCACACTCATTCACTCCCACGCACAAACTCATTCTCCTAAGCACATACTCTTTCATCCCCCAATAGCGATCATGCTTCTGTTTCTGGAATGGCGGCGCGTATCCTGGATCTCGTGAAAAGTATCCATGCCGGCCCGGACCGCCTTCTTTCGGAGGATGGCCTGGTGGATAAGGGGCTCAATATCTTTGCCGGCCCGATACGGTCCCAACAAATTGGTTTCATCGGTCGAGAAGAGGCAATTTTTGAGTTTTCCATCCGCTGTGAGACGAATCCGGTTGCAGGTGGAGCAGAATGGATTGCTCATAGAGCTTATAATTCCGAAACTTCCGGGGTATCCGTGAATCCGGTAATTGCGGGATGTGAAATTGGATTCGAGTGGTAAAGCCCGGTAACCGGAGGTGGAATAATACCTGGTCACGGTTTTCAGGATCTCTTGCTGTGTAACCAGTTTGGAAGTATCCCACTGGTTGCCGTCGAAAGGCATAAACTCGATAAATCGCACAGCGATAGGATGCTGTCTGGTCAGTTCTATAAAGTCGATGATTTCATCATCGTTCACTCCGCTCATCATCACGCAATTGACCTTGACCTGAATACCGGCTTCAACCAGGTGATGAAAATTGTTGAGGACGACATCCAACTGATCTCGTCGCGTCATCTCAAAAAACCTTTCGGGTTTCAAAGAATCCAGACTTACGTTGATTTTCCGGAGCCCCCATCTCCTGAAGGAGTCGATATATTTGTGAGCCAGCACCGCGTTGGTGGTGAGGGAAAGATCCACCGGTAATGTATGCAGGCGGTTCAGGATTTCAGTGAAATCCTTTCGGACGAGAGGTTCTCCTCCGGTCAGGCGGATCTTATCGACACCGTTTTTGACAAATAAGGTGGCGATATCAAAGATTTCGTCGGGTTGCATGAGCTGATTGGAAGGTGCAAACAGCAACCCTTCGCAGGGCATGCAATAGGTGCATCGGAAATTACACCGGTCGGTCAGGGATATTCGAAGATAATGGTGTGGCCGGTCATGATAATCGACCAGGATCGATGACGTTTTACTCATGCTGGTAGTGTTTTGAACCTCTCAGAATTCGGAAAATATGCAGGATCGACGGGAAAACCGCATCCATCGATTCGATGGCACCCCGGGTAGAACCCGGAAGGGCCAGGATCAGTGTATGGCCAATAGTGCCCGCCACGCTGCGGGACAACATGGAGTAAGGCGTGCGCTCCTGACCGTAAGCCCTGATGGCTTCTTCGATCCCCGGTATTCTCCTTTCGATCAGAGGTTCCAGGGCTTCGGGTGTGTTATCGCGCGCTGAAAGCCCCGTGCCTCCGGTGAAAATAATCAAATGGGACTTATCCACTTTATCAAGCACCTGCGATCGGATCTCTTCCAGGTCATCGGGAATGATAAGGTAATCGTTAATCGACACCCCATACGTTTTAAGTTTTTCCTGAATGGCCAGACCCGCGCGATCGGTCTTTCCGCCGGCCGAAATCGAATCAGAACATACTATGACGCTGGCTGAAAGGTGTTCGGGTCGTGACATAAAATCACTTTTCCCTCCTTTTTTCTCCATTAACCGGATATTCTTTATTTCGACGTTTTTGTCGATAGGTTTGAGCATGTCGTACATGGTCAGGGCGACTACCGCGGCTCCGTGCATCGCTTCCACCTCGACGCCGGTTTTATATACGGTTTTGACCGTCAGGATAATGCGGATGGTCGTTTCCGAAAACTCGTACCGCACGTCGGTATATTCCACCGGCAAAGGATGGCAATCGGGTATCGCGCTGGACGTATTTTTGACGGCAAAATACCCTGCGGATCTGGCGATGTCGAGGACATTGCCTTTGGGTACCTGATGGTCCCGTATGGCCTGAATCGTGGCCGGGGATCCCATGTGAACCGTAGCTTCTGCGATGGCGGTACGCAGCGTATTTCGTTTGTGTGTTATATCAACCATAATTATGTATTTTGTTTCCAGAAAAATTCCTGTTCTGCCACCCATTCTTTCCCAAAAATGGGCACGTCTTCCTTGACCTTATTCACGATATCCTCAGTGGCTGCGTACACCTGTTTTCGGTGGCTGGCCGAAACGAATACGAAAAAGCAGATTTCACCCGCACGGACCCTCCCCACGCTGTGATAAATATGGAGACAGGTCAGGTTGTATTTTTCAATGGCGTACTCCCGGAGAGCAGCGATTGTTTTTTCCGTCATTTCGGGATAGGCTTCGTATTCGATTCCCGTGACGGGATTACTCCCGATTTGGTCCGCCCTCACCTGACCCAGAAAAATATTGTGGGCGCCAATGTGGGTTTTCTGTTGGTGCGCAGCGATCGAGTCGGCGATCATTTGGGTGGATATGGCACCCTGGATCAATATTTTATGTTTCATACGTCCATTGTTTTTGGATTTGAATTATTCCGCCTTCGATGCTTTTTGCCTGATAACCCTGATTTCTGTATTGCCGCGCAGCCAAAAGACTTCTCATCCCTGTCTGACACAAAAAGTAGACGGGTCGGTCCGTCGGGATGGTCTTCATATACGGACCGAGTATGGAAAAGGGGACTCTTTTCACAATTTCCGAATCGAAATGGGGTTCTTCCACCGATTCCCGGATATCGATAATCTCCGTGTTTTCTGATGCAAATGCTTCTTCCGCTGACACCAGGCAGGGCAGGGAATCGTTCAGAGCTGACTTTTTATCTTGTTCTTCTGCCCGTTCTCGTTTTTTGATTGTAAAGACGTTTTGTTCATTGGTCAGCCCATTGTACACGAGTAATTTTCCTGACAACACCCGGCCTATCCCCAATATCATTTTCAGTACCTCATGGGCCTGCATCGTGCCAATAATTCCCACCGTAGTACCCAATACGCCCACCTCGACACAATTGGACAGGAATCGATTGTCCGTTCCAAAAACATCGCTGTAGGTGGGGCCATCCTGATAGTTGAAAACCGAAAGTTGGGCTTCGTATTTGTAAACGGACGCGTACACCACGGGTTGGCCGAGATGTTCCGCTGTTTCATTGATCATCAGCCTGACGGGAATCGAATCGGTAGCATCCACGATGATATCGTAGGAGGTGAATATGGATTTTGCATTCTCCCCGGTCAAAAACAAAGAATAAGCGTGCGCCTCAATTTCAGAATTCAAGCCCTGTATGAATGTCGCTGCTTTCTTAGCTTTGGAGAATCCCAGATCATTTTCTTTATAGATAATCTGCCGGTGTAGATTGGACGTTTCTACCACGTCACCCTCTGCTATCCCGATAGTTCCTACGCCAGCTCCGGCCAGATAGGGAATCACCGCGCAGCCCAGCCCACCGGAGCCTACCACTAAAACCCGGGCGTTTGACAATTTTTCCTGCCCTTCTATGCCGATGCCTTCCAGTTGAATTTGTTTTGAATATCTGTTCATGGTTATCCTCCTGCAAATGGTGGTAATACGGCCACTTCGTCATCGTGTGAGAGGGTGATATTCTCTGTATGCGTGACCATTTCGTAATTGATGGCATACCGAACCGAAGTCAGGTCCAGCGGGTACTTTTGAGCGAGGTACTGGATCAGTTCCGACAATCCGGCAGTGGGAAGATCGAATGTTTCGGAGGTGCATTGAGTCTGCTCTGCCACCTGACCAAAGTATTTTACTAGTATCATTGCGATGTATTTAGTAATCTGGCAAAATCGCCCGGGGTGTTTATGTTTTGAACCTGATGGTGATATTGGATGGGAGGATCATGCGCCTGGTATCGATGTGACCGGATGATCTTCATCAACTGATTGTTCCCGTTGCCGAGATGCCGCTCAAAGTGATCGGACATTCTTTTCTGATACACCCCGATCAATGGGTAGTCTCCCTGGTCTTTTCTCAGGTAATTCACTCCATCCATTTCCGAAGAGTGATCCAGGAGAAACCGGAGGAGATCGGAGGTGATCAGGGGATTGTCACAGCTCAGGATAAGATTGGATGGATACTTCGAGGTCAGGAGGGCAGCGTGGATACCGGCGGCTGGTCCGGCGCCGGGGTACACATCGTGGATAACGGGTAGTCCAAACTGGTGATAAGTTTCGTCATTGCCTACCAATGTGATGCGATCAGATAACGGTCTAGCGGCTTCGATGCTCCACTCCAGAAACGACTTTCCATGCCAGTGCATAAAACTTTTATTCAGGCCCATTCGGCGGCTTTGACCACCGCATAGGATGTATATTGCGATATTTTGTGGGGATATCATGGAAAAATGATGAGTTTGAAGCACGCCATGACCATCACAAATTGGAGAACGTACAGAAGTTTGTAAGTGGGCAATCTCTGACTTCCGTAAAAGGAGCCCAGGATGGAACCGATCAGCACGAAGGGGATGATGTCGAGCCCCGCTGTGGCCATGGTTCCCACCTGGATCAGATGGCCGATTAATCCGGAGATGGAATTGACCAGTATAAATAGGGCAGAGACCGCCGCGGTTTGTTTCAGATTTCCCCATCTCAATAGCAGGATGACCGGACTTAGGATTATGCCGCCGCCTATCCCAATCAGGCCGGAGGAAAGACCGATGAGGATGCCGATACCCCGGGCCAGCGTAATATTTATGGGTTTTGATTCTGTCGTTTGGTTCCCCATACCTGTGATGGGTAGGATGGCGAGTAGGATGAAGACAGCGAGTATTATTTTGTACCATCCGGCGTCGATCGATATCATTCCTCCCACGAAGGCGGCCGGGATGGAAGTGAGCGCAAAGGGGAGAAAGAGTTTCCATCGGAAATGCTGTGCTTTGGCAAACAGCGCAAAGGAAATAACCGAAACCGCGATATTCATCATCAAAGCAGTGGGTCGAATAAGTTCGGTAGGGATGTTCCACAGGACAAATATGGCGAGATACGCACTGGCCCCTCCGTGTCCCACGCTGGAATAGAAAAAGGAGACGGCCAGTAGGATCATACCGGCTAAGAAAAATTGTTCCTGGAGAATTTCGATCATCGGTCGCTCATTTTAATAGGCATCAATTGATTGGGAGAAGTGTGAGGAATTGTATGGGATCACCTTTTTTCAAAGCGGAAATTTTTTCAGGGACGTAGGCCAGGGCGTTCGCCTGGGTATAACTCAGAAGCATCGAGGAGTTTTGTTGTCCCAGGATATGTATACTTCCCTGGTGATGCATTGCTTTTAGAAATAGTGCTCTGTTCCCGGGAGAGTGAATGGGAGTGGTGACGCTGGCCATGTGCCATCTTTCTCCCGAATATGGCTGGCCTGTCATCTGAGCGATGGCCGGACCTACGTAGAGGTAATAGCAGGTCAGGGCGGATGCTGGGTTTCCGGGAAGTCCGAATACGATGCTGCGATCCTTTTGACCAAACCACAATGGTTTACCTGGCTTTTGTTTCACTTTGTAAAAGATTTCATCCACTTTATTGAGGGTCAGAGCCTCCCGCACGAAGTCGTAGTCCCCCACGGAAATGCCCCCTGACAGGACCAGGATATCGCAGGAGTCGAGCATTTTTCCTATGGTCGCTGCGATGGCATGGAGTTCGTCCGGGACGCGGTGGATGGTGATATCCTCTATTCCCTGTTGGATCAGAGCAGAACGCAACATGATCGAATTGCTGTCGTATATTTTTCCATCGGCCAGGACTTCCCCGGGTGTCAGTAGTTCATTTCCGGTCACGAGAATTCCCACCGATGGTTTTTTATAAACGGATACCTCTTCAATCCCAAAGGCGGCCAGTAAACCAATGCTGGCTGGAGTGAGCCGGTGGTTGGCTGGAAGAAGCGTGTGTCCCTTCCTTGTTTGTTCTCCGATGGCGCGGATGTTGGCTCCCTTTTCGGGGAGCTTGAGAACGGATATCAGTCCGTTGCTGGGTTGCACGTGCTCCTGGACGACCACCGTATCGGCATTTTCAGGAACCAGGGCCCCGGTAAATATTCGGCAGGCGTGGCCTTCGGTTAACCGGATTTTTCGGGAGTCTCCGGCTTGGGACGTACCGGACACTACGTAGTGGTTGGATGAAAGTTGTATGGCGTACCCATCCATGGCGGATTGACGGAAAGAGGGCAGATGGAATGGGGCTGTGACGGGTTTCCAAAGTACATGATTCAGGGCGTCTGACACCGGGGTGGCGATAGATTGGCTCAAGGGTGTTTGCGACTGAATAAGATCGAAGGCTTGATCGACTGATATCATGATGATTGTTTTTTGCTTACACAAATATACGTGTATATACGTAATAAACAAGAATGAACTAAGTAAAAATACTTATATTTGAAAATTAGAAGCAAAATGAGAATAAGAAAGGTGGGGTAATTGGTATGCTGTCCGATCATAAAAGGGTCCCAAGACCGGTGAGAACGATGTTCACTCATGTTGGTTTAGGTACTGAGATAAAATCATTTTCGGGTAGGATTTTAGAAAGGGTTATATTAAGTGATCGATTATGCTTTATGCATTTTTCAAAGTTGGAACAGTTCTGGAACAGATTCCAATGCGAGTGATTATGATCGATACTTCTGTATTCCGTGAGATGAAATTTTGACAAACTTCAGGAGGATGTATTCCAGGGCGGTATTCATCGGATAGGGTGATTTGATAAGAATGCATTGCACGGGTTTCAGTAGAATTTTCTACTATTTTCCCATCAAAGTTTCAAAATCATACGGGAAGGCGTGCACTCTGATCGATTTATCGAGATTGGCGAATTCCAGCGCTGAATTCAGTTGTTGAAAGTATTTATATTGATTCGGATGCTCAATTATCAAAATAATACCGGGTTTCTTTCTCGTATTCATGGCATACCACAGACATTGTCCGATCGCTTCTTTCCATTTGGGAGCCCATTCTATTTCGATGGCGTAGTCTTCCGTAACCAGATCAGCCCGTCCTCCCACCACCTGAACTTCCCGTTCCCCGCCGATCAATGACTGGATATAATCGGCGTAATCTTTTTCGTATCGGGGGCTGGATTGGGTATAGGCGGATGTCGTTAAGACGAAAAAAATAAGCGTCAGTAAATGAATGGGGAAGTGAAGTGTCGATGGGGTCATAACGGAGAAAATTTCTTTTGCGGAGGACGTTCCTACTTGAAATATTCCCGGGCTGAAAATGTTTTCCGGAGCCTTGAAAAAATATAATTTTGTACGATCGGATACCGTTTTATATTCTTTACGCTGGGCGGAACATTGGATTTATTTCCGCTTCAGGCCGCCAAATTGGAACGGGCTATATTCCCGACTGAAACGATATGACCTGCTCATATCGCCGGGTAAAAGGAGTTTCGTAAAGTTCAAACGCTGGAACGGAACTTCATTTGATCATCTTAAAATCAAAATGATATGCCAGATCCAAGAATCAAAGACGAAGACAAGTACGAAGCCTTGAGAGACGAGGGTTATAGCAAGCAAAAAGCAGCCCGGATTGCCAATACGCCCAATTCCGGTAAGAAAGGCGGAAGGTCCAAAGATTATGAAGACCGAACCAAAAAAGAGCTTTATGACAAAGCCAGGGAGGTCGGTATAGAGGGACGTTCCGGTATGAGCAAGAAGGAGCTGATCCATGCGCTTCGGAATAATTAATCCAAAGGCAATATCACCCCGGATCAGGGAGGGCTCAGGAAACTTTCCCCTTCCTCCAATACAATGAAACAATCCGGGGGAAGAGATGCCTTTGCCAGGGCATTCTTAAGTTCCGTGACGGGGTGATCAATGGCCTCAGCGGAGAGGCGGAATGTACCGAAATGCATCCCGATGCTTATTCCAGACCCCAAATCCTGGTGGGCGGTTACCGCTTCGGGTGGATTCATATGGATGGGTTGCATAAACCAGTTGGGCGAGTAGGCGCCGATTCCCAGCAGGGAGATATCGGGCGATCCAAGGCGGGACCTGATGTCTGCATAATGCGTGGAATAACCCGAATCCGCACCGTAATACACGCTTCGTGGACCGTGCTCAATAAAATAACTCCCCCACAACGAGCGGTATCGATCCCACAGACCCCGGCCAGAAAAATGCTGAGCAGGAGTAAAAGTGATCCGGGTTTCCTGGTTTATGTCCACGTCCTCCCACCAGTCCATTTCATCGACCTTTCGGAATCCGAGTGATTCGATCAGGGATTTGTCTCCCAGGGCGGTGATGACCCGCGGTGAATATCGTTTATTCAGAATTTTGAGCGTTTTGACATCGAGATGGTCGTAGTGATTGTGACTGATCAGGATCAGGTCGATCGGTGGTAACTTATCCAGGCTGATGCCTGGTTCGCGGACCCGTTTGGGGCCCAGCCAGGCAAATGGACTCGCCCTGGATGACCATACCGGATCGGTCAGGATATTCAAACCAGGCAACTGGATCAGAAATGTGGCGTGATTTACGAAGGTAATTCGGATTTCACCCTGTCCGGGTGGGATTAGAATAGGTGGATCCTTGCGGGCCTGCACATATCTGGGCCAGGGGGCTCGTGGCTCCCGGAACATCCGAATAAGTTGTGGTATTCCCGGGTTAAATTGCTTTTTAAGGGTGGGGTTGTAAAATCGATTGTTTTTGAAATGGTCTGACATATTTTAACCGGACATGATTTAAGAACTAATATAATGGACTTCTCTGGTCTTACCCTATTGGCAGGACGGATTTTTGATATAGAAGGATGAAGAGCGATCTCCATACCCGTTCATTCCCTCACAGAAAACTAAACTTTTGATGGAATCGTCAATTTCGTGAACCTTTCCCTGAAACCCACGGTTCATAGAAATATACCTCAACAGACGCAATCCCATGAGATTCCATAAGACCCGTCTACGCCTGATAATAGCAGCCATTTTTACCGTTGTTGCCTCTGTGGCATTTTCCCAGAATGTTTATAAAACTCCCAGTGGTCAAAAATACCATCTGGGATCCTGCAGGATGGTGGTGAACGTTTCCAAAAAACTTTTAAGTCAGGAAGATATTTCCTCACATGGACTGGACCCCTGTAAGATTTGCAAGCCTCCGTATCAGGCTCATCTGACTTCTGGTACGCCTTCACAAAACAAATCTGTAGGAGAATCTTCCACGGTTCAATGCAAGGGCATCACCAAACAGGGTAGCCGATGTAAGCACATGACCCGGATAGCCAACGGGTATTGTTTTCAACACACGGATCAGATAGAGAATCGTACAGCTTCAACCAATCTGTACAATTCCGGTTCTCCCACTCCCACTTGCGGTGCACCCACACTCTCAGGCAGTTCTTGCAAGCGGAAAGTGAAAGGGGGAGGGTTTTGTTACCAGCACAAGTAAATACTGTAAGTCTCTTTAAGCGCGCCTTCGTCATTGGCAGAGAACCACCACAGACTGTGGGCAGTTTCTACTTTTCAGAGGTGATTTTAGAATATTTCACCCAGGTACACCGATCCTTTAACGGAAAAAGTAATTTATCTTTACGAAACAAGATACTAAACTCCAGTACCGATGATCGATCACCTCAAGTATTCCACCATATCTCAGATTTATGTCAAAGACCTTATTTATTACGAGGCTGATAAAGAAGCGGAATTGGCAGAATTCTGTGAAAGAAATGGAATATCCCTGTTGCCGGGTCCGGACCGGCGCACCTGTTACCAGCTACAGATGGGAGCCTTTATCCGACTTCCCCTGACAGAAGAAATCATGTGTAATCCATTCGATAGGTTGTTCGACGAAATGACCCTGGCAAAATTTGAAAAAGGAAGTCATGACGAGGTGATGTTCGTCATGGAAGACCAAAAAATTAAGGGCGTGGTCCACATCGTGGACTATAACAACGATTTCATAAATTTTGAATTTTACAAGGCAGTCTATCATTTTGAAAAGATGCTCAGAGGGATTTTGCATCATCTGGGAGAGAGCAATGAGACCCTGCTTGAATGGATGGCGAAGAAAGGACAGAATTCGCGGCATTGGCTGAGGCGATACCAATCCTGCTGTCCTGTGGATAAGGACATGTACGAGATTCAGGAAGAAAAACGGCGTAACTGCGGCCCATTCCAAACGTTTTATCTGAATGATTTACTGCATTTCATGGCCTTTCGCAAGTATGCAAGTCCCTTTTTCGGAAAAAGCATCCAACAGATCACCGGTCTGAGGAACTGGGTCGCACACAGCCAGGACCTGACCCATAGGGTAGGGACGGTCAATTCGCCCCTGTACCGGATCGATGATTTGAAGGAGTTTGTGAAAAACGTCAACCGGTTTTTCAACTGCTATGATGAGTTGGAGGATATGGTCCGCGATAAAACTATTCCCTTGAATTTTTTGAGAAACGTGTGATTCACGTCGTCCAAGGGGCCACGGCCCCTTGCCACGGCCCCTTGCCACGGCCCCTTGCCACCATTAGAAATACAAAAACGCGTACAAGGCCACCAGGCCAGCTGTTATCGGAACAAAAATGACCATGAAAATGAGGAGGATGCCCCATTCCTTGAAAATCGTCCTTTTCCACGATTGGCCGTAAAATCGTCTCATCCCAAACGCTAAATAGATGATCGGAGCCAGACCCATTAACCAATCAAATAAAGTGGGCAATCCATCGAACCATCTGTATACGCTGTAGAGTATTCCAAGGATGACGAATACGAACGAAAAATAGTAATAACTAAATACGAGGTGGTGGGTATAGGGACTCCTTCGAAAATGGAAGATGAACAGAATCAAAGCAAATACCGGGAGCAGGAAAAACATCGCTAACGGGATGCTGTCAAAAAAACGCTGATGTACCTCGCTGGTTCCCCCTTCTTTGTAAAGTTTCAGGAGTTGTTTGTATGCCTTGCGTGTGAATAGACCTGCATCTTTATCCATCTCCATCGTACGCAATATTTCATCTTCATCAGCCCCGGCTTCGAGAAGTGAATCCACCTGGGCCGTATTTTTGATGAGACCGATCGATTCGGTTTGAGTGAATGTATCTCTCTCCTCATCAGATGGGAGCGAGGTATCCGATTCGATTGGCGACACAAATTCCTCGTTGGGTAACTGGATTTGCAATTTTGAATCCCGGATAAAAAAGGAAAACACAAAGAAGAAAACGATGGATACGAACAAATACATCCGGCCCGGATGCAGGTAGGTTTCCCTTTTCCCGAGCACGTATTGCTGGGCGAGAAACCCTGGCTTGAACAAAAGGGGTCCGATGCTCTTCAGGAATCTTCCATCTACGGACAGATAATTGCTGATAAAATTGTTAAAAAGCTCATATAGCGTCAGTTCATCGATCTGCTTTTGGCTGCAATATGGGCAATACTTGTATTCATCGGCACAATGCTTCCCGCAGTTCTTGCACTGATGTGTATCCGGAAAATCCTGTGATGTTTCGTTTTGAGTCATCATCGTAGTAAACAGCCATTGTATTGGTCAAAGTAGTGTTCTCGTCCACCATCCAACCCGCTGTGAATCTGGAAGTACCCACCAACGGCGGATTGAGTTATCAACTATTGAAGGTAGAAAGATAGAAAAAAATTTAATTTGCTTCGTGGAATATACCAGAGCAGTACGCCAGCTTATACATAAATTGGTAAATGCAAATCCCTCAACTTGTCATCTATTGATGTGACGCTTAAAATACGCCTGATATAATTCTGGAGCTAATTTTTTTAGCCTTTTTCTGTATCGGGCGGATTCCTGGGTATTGTGTTGCCTCAGGGCCTGATCTGATAGGTGAATGAGGCGGTAACATTCGAGTGCGATGTGGTGTTCTTCGTTTTGGATTATCACATCGTCGGATAAAGGAACGTAGAGCTCACTTCTATAAAGCCTTACATAGGCTGGCGTCATATAGATGCCGTGTTTATCCATTAGTGTAAGAAAGGAGGGATCCTCGATGCGATTAATGAGCACCGCCGCTGGATGATGCAGAAAAAGCCACATATTGAGTCGTTGCGCTGGTTCAATTTTCCGGTTTCTCCATAAAACCTGCGATTCCAGGCAGGGCAGTGAAAAGTTATCCGGGAATAAAGTCCTTCCCCGCTGGATAAGGTCTTCCGCTCTGGAATATTCCTTCTGTTCAAGTAGCAAATCGAATGCCGTGAAAAGTTGATTTTCATTCCAATCGTCAGTATGATAACACAACGATACGATATAATGAAGGAGGGCTTTTCTGAAATTTTTTAGCGCAGACGTGAATGGATATTGCTCGAATGCAAGAAGGAGCGATCCGAGATGTTCCGCCAATACTATTCCTTCTGACGATGGATTAAAACCGACCATTTGGGATTGCCAGAATCGAGAAGCGGATATAGCTCGTTCAAGTCCATCCGGATCTGCTATGTACCCCTGAGCCGCTTCGTGGAAATGTTTATCAGCTTTCTGAAAATTCAATACCGAAAGCTGTTTGTACCCCTCTTCCAGAGGCTGGTTGTCCCAGATGGATATTTGATAAATTGACATGGGTTGTGACGATCAAGTTCTTGCTAAAATCTGTACTTATTTGTCAAATTTACTATTTAGTGAATGATGAAAAAATAAGTTGTCGAATTATCTCAAATATTTTAATGACTGCCATCGGTCCTGAGCTGGCTGAATCCAGGAGTGGAGATAGAATCTCTCACCGAAGTTTTTAGTAGTCAGGTGAATCCTTATGTTTTTCTATGCTATGATGAATTAAAAAGTTTAATAGCAAGTACGCCACAATTGTCCGTAAGGTCAAGATAGCGATCTCTGATTTCAGAACGGCACGTACCAACCCAAACGTCCCCACCTCGGTGGGTACCCTTGACACCTTATTAGCGCAGCGAATGGGATATCAGGGGCACGGGGTCGTCGGCAGGCAACTAACGCTCAAACGGCCGCAGGCCCCCAACCGGGTAGTGAGCTCTGCGAACTACCCATCTCACCGGCAATCCGGACCAAATTCCGCGCCTTCGCTGGCGTAGGTCCGGTAATACCGTTTCCCGTTGAGCAAGGTTTGATTGTTCTGGTAATCCAGAGTGTATTCATAGATTTCTCCAGCGTAAAAATTCAGACGAAGCGTAGCCCCACCCTGGGCATTTCCTTCTACGGACCACGTTCCGGCTCCCAGGTCGGTGCTTTTGGAACTCCCAAACGCGCCCTGATCTATAGAGACCCTACTCGCATTATTGTATTTGAAATACCCCTGAGCGCAGAGGTGAATTTCCTCTTTGTTGCTGTATCCACCGCCGCTGGAATAGATCGTGCCACCCACATCGACGCCGCTGCCGCTGCTGAAGTAGGAATCTCTGTAGGTTAGTTTCGCATTCTGGAGCGCCTGTTTCCATTCTTCGACCACGGGTGGGATTTCAGGTTGTGAAAATTCAAGGCTGTTGGCCAGGTTGATCGCGAGATTTTTGTGGATTGAAGAATATTCTCCAGGGCTGGCGGCAGCCAGGATCGTTACGCCGTTCCCATGTGGATTCAACACACCCGCCAGGTAGGCCTTCACGGGTTGCCCTTCCAGCGATCCTTCAAATTCACCGCCCAGTATATTCTGTCCCAGGGTTTCCGGTTCACCGGTCAGCGTGAGCATCGTACCGTTTTGGTCGTAAATTCCCTGCCGGGCTTGTTCGCGGAGTTGTTCGATCGTCGTGGAGGGGTGGGTGGTGAGTAGTGCAAATCCCGGTAGGGTATATGATCCCACCAGATAGCCCGCCTCGTTTTCCTGGCCTATCCATCCTTCGGGGATGGAAAATCGGATACCGAGATATTTGTATTCGACCGGACCGGATGCCTGGGAATAAGCGTGGGATATGGTGAACAAGGCTGCGAGCGATATCCATAGAAAGCTTGTTGAACTAACCATATGGGCAGATTTTGCGTGTGATCATAATCGTGATGAATCGAAGCTATAAGTCTGTTTCCCGGGTGCTATCGTGCCGGGAGAAATTATATTTTATTCCTTGCGAACGTCGATTTTTGGGCTTTTCTATAGAGTATAAATTCCGGGCAGCCCCGGGAATTCCTCGTCCAGCCAAAATACGCATTTGAAATGGAAATATCCCAGAGGGAATGGACTTTGAGTGAAAATTTTTCCTTTTTTGGATATTAAGTGGCTGATTGTATAGGAGGTAGGATTCATTCAAAACGCAACAAACAGGAACTTAGAAATTTCCCTTGGCGGGGAATAATCCTTTGGGAAGCCCAGGTATCCAGGTTTTAACCACGTTACCGCCAGGTTTACCTACCGTAACATTAATAGGTAGGCAAGCTCAAGCGTGCTGGGTATATCAAGGCGTGATTTGGTTAAGTTGAGGAGTCACGGAGGATTAGTCTGCTATGAGTACAACATTCTTTCTCTTGGCTCAGGTATTGTCCTTCCTAAAATGATCGCAGTTTCTATCCATTCTTCAATAATCTTTTCCACATTGATTAAAGCCTCCTGGTAGGTTTTTCCATCTGCAACGCATCCTGCTAATTCAGGTACTTCAGCGATGAATGATTCATCCGTTTTGCTCCAATAGATTACGATTTCGTATTTGTTACTATTTTTCATTATTTCCCAAATTTAGGCCATACTTCAATATAATAATTCTAACCTGTTTAACTTGATAGGGTTTGGCCTTCCCTGATTTTGATTGTATATTTAGGATTTCTTCGATTCCATTTTTACTCAATATATGATGACTTCCTTTGATTCTTTCCTCAAAACCCAAACGTAAAAGCAAGTTCTTCAATTCCTCAAAGTTTATATTTTTGTCTGAAGATCCCTGTAAAATTTTTTGCATGAGTTTTTCAAGCTTTCCCATATTGATAAAGATACACAAAATTCAATGATGCGCGCAATGGACCGGTTTCCAATGGAAGTGATTCCTGCAGAGACGAAACTTGAGTGGCCAAATTTAATTGAGTTGGATGACGGCACCTAAAAAATAGGTACTCAGGAGTAAGAATATACCCGAAACGCTTGAACATGCATACCTGTCGGCTACGACAGGCAGGTTTGACCAGTTTCTGTGGTTGGTTTATTTATGCAAAATTCCACTTAAACTTTTTTCTCTACTGCCATTAAACGGCAGTGTGAATTATTTACTTTGTCATATCTATTTATCGGAATACAAATTATGTTATCTGCTGGCCTTCGTGAATCACTTGATCCAATTGTGTTAACAACTATAATGTTATTGGAAGCCCTAGTGCACCAGTCACTAAATTCGTGACACTTCTGACGGATTCTTTTTCGCCATA
>CALEIL010000049.1 GCA_937876435.1 uncultured Bacteroidota bacterium | reverse complement strand
CCTGGGATCGGTGAAGTTGGGCCGGTGAACAGTTACGCCCCACTGAGCGATATCACCAAGTGGATATTGGCCTGGTTGATGCTGATAGGCCGATTGGAGCTTTTTACGGTGCTGATCATTTTCACACCCTATTTCTGGATAAATCACTAAACCAATTGTCCGTCCCCCCTATAACACGGGCAAGCGATAGCCTACCAGACCTACTCGGAACAAATCACTCATAACCTGAGGACAAATCACTCATAACCTGAGGACAAATCGCTAATAACCTTTGGCGACCATATGGGGGTCGTGGAAGTATTTTTACAGTTATCCTACAATCGACTTCCACGCATGCATTAATTTTAGTATATTTACCCAAAATTTATCAACCTATGGCGACCTTTGAAATAACCGGAAAATTATTCAAGAAATTTGAAACCGAACAAAAAACTCAATCTTTTAGTGCCCGTGAGTTTGTTCTGGAAGTGAACGACAATAATTATATGCAATTGATTAAGTTTCAGCTTACTCAAGATCGATGCGGGGTGTTGGATCCGTTTGATGAAGGCAATGAAGTGAAGGTTCATTTCGATTTGCGGGGACGGGAATGGAACGGGAAGTACTTTACCAATCTCAATGCCTGGAAAATCGAGGCCTTCCAGCCTGGCAATACCGGCGGATTTCCTGAGGAGGAAGATTTTGTGTTCACAGATGAAAAAGACGACCAGGGTGGATTTCAGGAACTGAAAGATGATGACCTTCCGTTCTGACCATAAAACAGAATTTTCCTGTATTTGGATAAATTTCTGGGTGGTCCTTTGTATATGTTGCGGGATGGGCATAACCATCCATGCACAGAAAGTAATCGGAATTTCAACGCTCTACGACGATCGATTTGATAAATGGGTTATCGTGACCGAGAAAGATGATCTGAAAGGAAGCATCGAAGCTACCTGGGCAACTTTAGGGGATTATTCGGAGTGGCAATACAGTCTGGGGGACCAGAATGGAATCATCCGGATGCGCCAAAAATCTGATCCCAACGTGTGGGAGGTCATGGGCGGTGGTGCTATTATCGAAGCACGAACTATCTTCCCCGGAGAGTTGGATCATTGGCAAATGCAAAGTGGCCGATTGAGAGTCGACGTGGAAGTCTTTAGGCGTAATCCCGAGCAGTGGCTGGCTGAGTATAAAGAGGAAGAAATTTACTTCTACACGTATCAGGAATATGACCTCAGAGATTGGATTGTGGAGAACAAATCCAATTTTAATCTACCTATGCAACTAGCGTTGATTTTTATACCAATACTACAGGTTGTCTCCTTGTAATTTGTGTCCATTCTGTACCAATGACTAGTGCACGAAAATCTAAATACATATCATGTTTTTCTTCATCTTTTTTGACA
>CALEIL010000048.1 GCA_937876435.1 uncultured Bacteroidota bacterium | reverse complement strand
AAGCGTTCGTTTACCTGCATTTGCTTTTAATCGGCTGATAGAAGCCAATAAATTTTCGATCGGTTGGTACTTGATTTGCTTGTTGGCATTGACCTTTTTTATTTCTGGTTGGAAATTATCATCTACACCAATGTGCCGATACAATTCACCGGCAAATTTCAAGGGGTGCTGGATCAATTCCTCAAAAATAAACACCAGGCATTGATCCCGGGGGAACAGTGAAAATAATAGTTCCAATTGGGAGCTGTACATACCGAGGGATTTGAGCCAGGAAAACTCATAATATGCCTCCTCAAATTCCAGGCTCGTGGGTATCGTTTGCAGAAAATCCCGTGCATATAAATAATGTGAATAAGCCCGATCCACGGGATTTCGCAAGGATACAATTATACCAATCGAGGGAAAATGCGACTGAATTTTGTGCATCGCTACTTTATCTGCCATATAGACCGGACTATACTCGCCCCATTTCAACCCTCTGGATTTATTTTCCGGGAAAAACTGACGATAAAACGAAAAGGGTTGCTCTTGATACGGATTGATCGAGCCATCAGCCTGATACGCATTGAAATAATTCAATTCCTTCCGAGAAGCCCATTGAACCTCAGGATGCTGCATCAACAGATCCGCCAGCAAACTACTGCCGGATTTGATTGTGCCAATTCCCATAAAATCCAATTGAAATTGCTTCATATATAGATTTAACTATTACGTATTGACGAAATTACTGAAATAACATACATTGTACTATACCCCAAACGCTTAATTTTGGTTCCGTCCTCTAGACGAACCGACCCAACCTGCCGATCCCGATTACTATCTGGGGAGGGTTGACCAGAAAGTCCTTTTGGTATAATTCACTTATATCCACATCCAAAAACCCAACTTCTTTTTCACCATCCATACCCCACACCCATTCCACACGATCGTACTGAATAAGGTCGCCAAAGCAGCTCCAGCGATTCCCAAACGCGGTATGAGCAAGGCATTAAGCATTACATTGAGAAGAGCAGCGATGATCAAAATGTTCTGCACATTTCGTTGATGACCGGTCATGTTGAGCAATATCAGTACGGCCCCACATCCCACACTCCATGCCTGCCCGACCAACAAAATATACAGAGATCCAGTACCTCTTAGAAATTCATCGTTGTGACCAAAAAGCCCCATCCAAATATCAGGAAATAAACCCAGGACCACGATGACCGGAATGGAAATGACTATTCCCATCCATGTCGTACGGTTCACAAAACGACGAAGGCTCTTCGAGTCATTTTGTGCGTACAATTCAGCAAATTTTGGTTCGGCTATCGAATTGAGAGCCAGAATACCAAGAAGAGTAAGATTGGAGAGACGTAAAGCCACATCATAAATGCCCAGTTGCTCCGTGGTATCGAGAAATCGAAGCATCAGACGATCCGTCAGATTGAGTATCATAAATGCCAGTCCGCCAGCCAACATTGGAAATGATTCCCTAAGGTGGAAATTGAATGACTTTGAATCAGACAATGGTTGAGATATAAAGATCCGGTTAATGGTGAACATTCCAATCAGACCCATAATCATACCTGCAATAATAAATGCCCATACAGGTTCGACAGGTTCCAATCTTCCCCACATAGGTAATACCAGTATGATCAAAGCCAATACTTGAATGATATTATTTTGCAACAACGAAAACCCAAGGATCATTTTTCGAGCTTTGAATACATGGCTCAGGAGAAGTAACAGAGAGACGGGAATAACCATGAATCCAACTAAAAAAAGTTCCCTTGAAAGATCGCCGTAAGGGATGAGATAGGACAGTATCAATATCAAAATACTGCCGACTATGGTCACCTGACTCACCACCACCAAAGTCTTTCGTAGAAATACATGAATCTTCGGTAGATTATCTTCAGCCCTGAAGTTGGAAATTATTTTGACTGCATAGGTATTTAAACCAAGATTGAAAACAGCACCTAACAACACTGCCAATGTGAGGGTAAAGGCTAAAATTCCATTCCCTTCTGCACCGTATTTTTTTGAAACGTACCAGGCAAATAAATATGCACCTAGTGAACCCAGGATCTTAACTATAAAGAATATCCCACCCCCACGAAGTGTTTCCAGAATATGAATATCCTTCCAAATTGGGCTTTTTCCAGATTCTTGTTCCAAAGTAATTTCGTTGGTTCCGATACAAATGTAAGAATAGAAGATGAATAGATTATTTCAATTCCTGGTACAATTTGGATTAGTCCAAGGGGTCATGACCCCTTGAATGGTAGAAAAGGTCATGACCCCTTGAATGGTAGAAAAGGTCACGACCCCTTGAATGGTACAAAAGGTCATGACTCCTTGAATGGTACAAAAGATCATGACCCCTTGAATGGTACAAAAGGTCACGACCCCTTGAATGGTAAAATGGGTCGTGAAATTTTGATTCAAACAATGGGTCGTGACCCATTGGATCAATTATCAATGGGTCGTGACCCATTGGACGGCTCAAAACTCTTCCCTATAAATCGACCTGCAATCAGAAATCCCTGAACGGACCCCTCGGTTCCGCTTCCTCCATTTCCTGTTTCCAATCCTCAAATTTTGATTTCATCATTTCCAGTAGGTCTGGTTTGGAGTCAGACAGATCCTTTTCTTCACCGATATCCCGGGACAGATCGTACAGACCACTCCCGTGTTTGGAATCCACCCATTTCCAGTTTTGGTATCGTGCGGCCTGATCCCCCCGGAATTCCCAGAACATCGCCTCCCTCGAAGACTCTTCATTACCTTGCAATACGGGCAACATGTCAAATCCATCGTATACGACGGTATCGGGTAAGGGACTTCCCGCCGCTGCCATCATCGTGGGAAAGATTTCCAGGGAAGACAAGAATTCATCGCTGACCGAGCCTGCCGGGATATGTCCCGGCCATTTTAGTATGCAGGGCACCCGAATACCTCCCTCAAAAAACCGGGCTTTGCCTCCCCGCAGTGGGGCGTTACTGCCCCCTCCGGAACCACCATTGTCCGATAGGAAAATCACAAGGGTGTTTTCTTCCTCTCCCATTTTTTCGATTTCCGTCAGTATATTCCCTATGGAGTGATCCATTTGAGTGACAGCGGCCGAATAGCCGTGACGTCTTTTTTCTTCACGGGTCTCACCCTCCGGATACATAGCCAGAAATTCTTCCGTAGCCTGGGGATTCGGTCGGATCTCCGGATCAAGATTGGAAGGATTGTGCGGAGCATTGTAGGCGAGATACAGAAAAAAAGGTTGATCTGAAGTATTTCGCAGAAATTCCAACGCCTCCCGTTCAAACAAGGTCGTCGTATAGATACCTTTGTCTTTCGTGGTGGGTTCATTCCCATCCAACATGGAGGGTATTCCGTACCGTTCATGGGTAAAATAATCAATCCCTGTATTCGCAAAACCGTAAAAATCGTCAAATCCCTGTTGCAAAGGCAGGAATCGCTTCAGTTGACCCAGATCCCACTTTCCAAAGTACCCGTTCCGGTAACCCACTTTCTTCAATACTTCCGACATAAAAACCTCGCGAAGGTCGGTGCCGAGGATCCGTTCCGGTGATACGCTGTATTCGTAGTCCGTATATTCATGACCGTAGTTGACCATGTTATTGCGAAATAGTTCAAATGTGCCATTTCGCTGTGGATACCGACCCGTCAGCAATCCACTTCTCGAAGGAGTGCAGGCCGAGCTGGTCACATAAAAACTGGTCAGTCGAACTCCCTCAGCCGCCAGTTGATCGAGATGGGGTGTCTGAATGGTGGGGCTCCCGTAACACCCCAGGTCTTCGAAGCCCTGATCGTCTGAAATAATGAGGACGATATTGGGTCGGTCATTCTGGGCTTGTAATCCTGACCATTGCAAAAAAGCAATGATTGTCAAACCAACAGATAAATAAATCCATTTCATAATATATAGATAAATATAAATAATAAAAATTGAACTTATACCCGAAACGTTTGAATTTGACCGATTTCTGTGCCAAAAATTGACGAATCTCTTCGTTGAAAATACTCAACAGAACCCCGGCTATGCCTTTCAGCCCGC
>CALEIL010000047.1 GCA_937876435.1 uncultured Bacteroidota bacterium | reverse complement strand
TGCTGCCCGTGGCCTGTTCCGCAAAAAGGTCAATCTGTTCCTGAGCAGCGATTCCATCGATGATGTCGCTGTACATGGTTTGCCACAGAGAATTGTACATCCAGTAACCCTGGTTGTATCGGAAGTTGTCCGTTTCAGCAAAATCCTGCTGATCGCCCAGCCCACCGTGGTTTACATCATCGCCCCGTACGGAGATTAGCGGAAATTGCTCCCAGCCTCTCGATTGAAACGCTGCATACGCCCCGATCAGAGGCGAACTCATGTTGTTGGTGTTGCTGTAATCGATGGCTTCCTGGAAGGTGCGGTTTTCAGCGGGCCGGTCCAATCTGTCATGACAACCACTCAGTATCAGTACCACAGCGAAGGCCAATGAGAACTTTGTATATTTTATATTTTTCATCACGATCAATTTTTATGTGAATTAAAATCTAACATTGAGTCCCACGGTATAAACCGAAGGTATCGGATAAGTCTGCCGGTCAATGCCATTTTCCACCTCGGGATTGAATCCGTTGTAATCAAAAATGGTCAACGGCCTGTCGGCTGTCAGCGTAATCGTCGTTTCGGGAAAATTCCCATCCAGAATATTTGCACCGGGAATGGTGTATCCCAGGGTTACGTTTTGGATCCGGAAATAGGAACCATCTTCTATATAGTAATCACTCAGTGCCTGGTTCCACCCTTTTCTCAAGCCATTGGCGGAGGGGTATTTATTGGAAGTCCCTTCGCCATGCCATCTGTTGATTGCCAGGTCTGCATCCAGATTGGTATCATTGGTAAAAATATATTCGCCACGTTTTCGATTGAGAATAGAATTCCCAGACTGACCCAGGAAGTTCGCCGTCAAATTGAAATTGAGAAAATTCAGTCCCACATTGAAACCATACATCAGGTCGGGGAAATATGACCCCAGGATGACACGATCGGCATCGTCGATCACCCCATCATTGTTCTGATCCCTAAATTTGAGGTCGCCGGGTTCCAGGTTGTTTTCCTGTGCTACGGGATCAGCATTGATCTCTGCTTCATTCTGATAGACCCCTATGACTTCCCGTCCAAAAAACGCCAGAACGGGTTGTCCCACGATCGATCTCTGCCGGAATTCTGCAGTCCCTCCATCGATATAAGGCTGACCAAACAAATCGATGACTTCGTTTTTGAGGGTAGCGAAATTTCCTCCAATACTGTAACTCCAGTTGTCTGTGATCTGATCAGACCAGTCGAGCGCCATTTCAAACCCGGAATTGCGAATAATACCCACATTTCTCAGCACGCTTCCACCGATCAACGGTATTTCGACCCGGATAGCTGCATTTTTGGTATCCCTCGTATAATAATCCGCATCCAGCGTCAGTCTGCTGTCAAAAAGATTGGACGTCAATCCAAAATTGAGTTCTTCGACTACTTCCCACCGAAGAGAAGAGAAAACGTTGGACGTTTGTGTTCCGGGTACCATCTGACCATCAAATACCGTATTGACTACCTGGGTGGTCCGGGCACCGTCGGATGCCTGGATGTTGTCATTACCGAGTTTCCCCCAGCTTCCCCGGAATTTGAAGTAATCGATGCCCGGTATATTGAAAAAATCTTCCTGCGACAGAACCCATCCCGCTCCTACGGTCGGAAAATACCCCCATTTTTCCTGGTATTTGGAGCTGCCATCTGCCCGGAAGGTCCCGTACAACAGGTATTTATGATCAAAGTTGTAGGACAATCTTCCGAAATAGGAAATACCATACTGATGACTTCCACCGTCTCCCACAGCATCTACTACGATGGTTTCAGCCTGGTCAATATACCAGGCTTCCTCCTGATCTGTGGGAAAGTCCCGGGCTGACGCCCTGAGCTGGGAATAGGCCTCATCCCTGTACGACGTACCTCCCATGACCGTCAATCCATGGAGGCCGTATTGATCATCGAAAGTCAGAATATTATCCCAGATCTGATTGGAAAAATTGGACCAGGTCCTCGATATTCCGGCGTCGGGATTCTGAAACCCCGGGCTGCTAAAAAATGGCATATTTACGTTGCGTAGATCCAGGGAGGAGAAGTTGTGGTTGTACGTGGTCTTGAAGGATAATTTATCTGGTATCAAATCCACTTCCACATAAAAATTGGCGAGTAACTTTCGGATTTTCTCCTTATTATCATTGTATTCCATCGCTTGAAATGGATTTTGCCCTCCTCTGTACCCCAGGTATTGAGCGCTGGAATAAGGGTCGGGGAATGCTCCCTGAATCTGATCATCCAGAACCGGTAGAATGGGCACCGCAAAATAGGCCCTGAACCAGGCGGTATTTTCCGGGGAATATTTGGTACCGTTGCTCATGATCATATTACCTCCCAGTTTCAACCAGTCCAATGCCTGATAATCCACCTTGGATCTCAGATTGAAGCGCTGGTATTCATTTTTCATATCCAGGATGCCATCCTGACCGAAATAATTGGCACCGAGGGCGTAGGTCGCTTTGGAGCCTCCTCCGGTCACATTGATACTGTGGTTTTGGATAGGAGCCGGCCGCATGATTTCGCTGTACCAATCGGTATTGACGTCGGGGATATTGGGATTGATCCGGCTACGGCCAAACCGTTGCATAGCATTCTGAACAAACTGGTAATCCGGAAATCTGTTTGGATCCAGTTCCGAAATAATTTGAACAAACTGTTCCGAATTGGCCATTTTGAGGATATTGTTAGCCTGTTGGATTCCGTAATACCCGTTGTAGGTGATCTGGGCCGGTTGTTCCAGTCGTCCGGATTTTGTCTCGATCAGTACCACTCCATTAGCTGCTCTCACCCCATAAATCGCAGCGGCTGAGGCGTCTTTCAGTACCGATATGGTGGCTATGTCCGAAGTGTTGAGAAAGTCAATGTTGTCAAAAAACATCCCATCGACTACGTACAAAGGAGCTTCATTGTCACTGCCAGGGTAGGATCCGATCCCTCTGACCCGAACTTTTGGGGCGCTGCCCGGAGCACCACTGCTCACGATTTGCATACCCGCCACCTTGCCCTGCAACGATTGCATCGCCTGTCCGGTGGGTGTTTTCATGATTTCTTCTGCGTCTACGGTAGATATGGCTGAAGTCAGGTCTTTTTGTTTCTGAGTTCCATATCCTACTACGATAATTTCCTCCAACAACTGATTGCCGGAATACATCGTAAAACTGAGTTGGGTATCCACCCCCAATTGATACTCTATGGGATCATAACCGATATAGGAAATCCGGATCGAATCACCTGGCCGGGCTGAAAGTTCAAAATGGCCGTCAAAATCTGTTTGTGTTCCCGAACCCGTCCTAAGGATGAGTAAATTCACCCCGATGAGCGGTTCTTCCGAATCTCCGGCTACCACCTGACCCGTATAGGTTATCTCCTCCTGAGCGGACAAAACCTGGACTGCGGTCAGCATAAAGAACGCAAGGGCTCCAATTAAATACCTAATCTTTTTCATACGCATTATTATTTAATCTTCAACTATTTCTCGGTTAAATATACCTTAAAAACGACAGACGACATAAATTCGTCTACCTGTTGCACCTCACAAATACCTCATCATCCCAAAATAGGGATGAGATAGAGGATGAATTTAACATATTATACGGTATTGATATTCAGAAATTTATATCCTGATGGTGTGGAATAGTGAACCTGAGATCTCTATTAGAACCTCATCAGGTACTCTGAAAGGTTGGTGTCAGGAGAGAGATTCATTTTCTTACGCAGCCGGTATCTCTTATTCTCCACCGACCTCACTGAAATCTGTAGGATGGGGGAAATCTCCTTGGATGACATATTCATCCGTATATAAGCTGCAAGACGCAGATCCCCCGGGGAAATTTCCGGATAGGCTCTTTGAAATCTCTTGATGAAGTCTTCATGGATTTCGGCAAAATTGTGGTCAAATATTTCCCACGATTCATCACTGTTGAGATTTCGATCGATCAATTTTAAAAGTTTTCCCTTGACGGCATGTACAGAGTTGGTTTGAGAACTTTCATTCTTGATCATTTCCTTAAGTTCACTGAGCATATTATTTTTCTGGACCATCGTCATGGCGCTATTTGCCAGCATTTTGGATTTATAGGCCACTTCGTGTTCGAGGTAATCAGCTTTTGCCTTGATTCGTTCCGCTTCCAGAGCCACATCTTTTTCCTTCCGCAATCTTTCGGTTTCCTCCCGAAGTTTTTTGACATGACGACGGTTGATGATCCACACAATGACAGCCAGTACCGCCAGGTACAGAAAAATTCCAGGCCAGGATTCATACCATTGAGGATATATCGTAAACAAGAAAAGACTGTACGCCCGGCTGTTTTCCTCTCTAATTTCCAAATTGTAGTTCCCGTGATTGAGTTGTTTAAATTCCAGCAATCCATTGAACGGAATTGGATTCCAGGTTTCATCGTAGCCGGTCAGCCGGTATTCTGTGTGACCAGTGGATTCTAAAAACCCATTAACTGGATTGAGCTGAACGGTGATATTTTGATTGTTGGGTTCCAGATAAAGCCTGCCCGGTGGAACGATCGTATTGAGATTGTTGACCAGTACGTATTCCATTTCCAGACTCATTTCCGTGGATTGGTGATCCATTGATGTTGTAAATTGTTTGACATATCCTTCTTCTATCGAACGCACCACCAGGTTTTTATCCGGGAAATAGGAAATCATACGGTTCTGTTCCGAATTGTTGTTGAGAGGTTTTAGTAACCGAAACTCCAGGTCTGTAGTTCGCCGGGTGATCGTTTCGTTCTGAATTTCCGGTAGGGGAAACAGCGTTCCGAAATTCCCGACCTCAAAAAAATCGGTATCGATTTTGACCAGGATTTTATCCTGTTCAAGGACCAATCCGAGTGAATTGTTCCCCACAAATTTTTCCAGATTCTGAAATATTTTGCGGTATGCCATCCGATTTTGCGGAAGATCCAGCTTGTAATAGACGAGTCCAAAATATGGATGCAGACCAACTACTTCCTCCGACCTGTACACAAATCGATCCACCAGCTTATCTGTTCCTTCGATTCTGCTGGCATCCTGCCACAACCCATTTCTTTTTTCGAGTAAGATAAGCCCATTGTAGGTGGACTGTAGCAATTTGCTATCATCCAGGGATTGCATATGCAGTCCACCGGTGATGGAACATACGAGTTTAAATTCACCTTGTACCAGTTGCAATGTCCCTGAATTGTGTCCGCACAGGAGATCACCATCCGCTTCCGTCAGACTCCAAACCTGACCCTGCGAACCCGGTATCATCGTATATCGGCCCATATCGTCCTGTACAAATACCCCCTGATTGGTGCCGGCATAAAATCGATCTTTATAGTATATGGAAGTAAATACGGTTCCCAATTTTCCTTCCACATCGTAGTAATAGAGATCGCTTTTGTTGATCTCCAGGATATTCATCCCGATATTGAGTCCGATGCAAAGGGCCCCCTTATCGGTTTGGTACAAAGAAAGCACCGAATTATTGGCCAGGCCATTCGTTTTGTTGATGTGATATTTTATCCTGAGGCGTCCATCTGTGATGTATACCCCATTTTGGATCGTGCCCAGCGCATAGTCTCCGTTTTGTAATAGAATAAGTTCATTGACCTGGTAATTCTTAAGCAATTCATTCACCGGGGAATGTACCGCAGTGGCTTCTTCTCCGTGTAAAATGAACAATCCGTAATTTCTCGTAGCGATCAATATGCTGTCATTGCCAAAAGCTTCCAGTCCGGATACTATGGCAGTCGGGGGGATGATGGAGGGTGTGATGGTCTGCTCGTGATCATTCTCAAAAACATACAACCCTTGCTGGATCCGCGGTACATACAAACCGTTGCCTATCCACCGGCCAAACATTATGTTATCCTGAGGTTGGTACAATTCCAGCCCGTTTTCATCCTGGAAGATCATCATGGAAA
>CALEIL010000046.1 GCA_937876435.1 uncultured Bacteroidota bacterium | reverse complement strand
TAACGTCGTAATTGTGCATTTCGAGGTAAGACCTCAGCACGTCGCCAAAGTTTTGGTCGTCTTCTACGAGAAGAATCTTTTTTTCGGAGGTCATAGTGTATAAAGGGCTTTCATAGTAATGTTAAAAAAAGGGTTAGTATATATTGTTCATTTATTTCATACTACTAAAGTAAGTTAGGTTGCGTAAACGGAAAAAATAAGATAAAGCTACTGCCCTTCCCGGGCTCACTTTTCACATCAACATGTCCGTTGTGCGCTGTTATCATCGTTTTTATGTAGCTCAAGCCGAGACCAAAACCTTTGACATCGTGCAAATTTCCTGTATGCACGCGGTAAAATTTTTCAAATATGTGTTTTTTTGCCTCTTTTGTCAGCCCGACACCCTTATCTGACACGATAACCCGTACTCCGTTGCCGCTATTTTCAGTTCGAACGTTGATCATGGGAGAATCCGGGGAGTATTTGTTTGCATTGTCTAGCAGGTTGTGTATCATATTTGAGATATGCGTCGCGTCCCCTTGCACCTCCGGTTTTTCTGCTTTTAAGTCCGTAGTAATATTCCCTCCTCTGCCTTCAACGTGTAAGGTAAAGTTGCCCACTGCTGTTTGAATGACATCATGGAGGTTGACATCTGAAATACTCAAATTGAACTCTCTTTTGTCAATCAGGGCCATCTGGAGGACTTTTTCAACCTGGTTGAGCATTCGTTTATTCTCCTGCTGTATGATATTTGCAAAACGTCCAATCTTGGCCGGGTCGCTGATTACCATGGGATTGGTGATGGAATCCGAAGCCAGGCTGATCGTAGCGATCGGCGTTTTGAATTCGTGTGTCATATTATTGATAAAGTCGTTCTTTATCTCAGAAAGCTTTTTCTGCCTGAAAATCACATAAATGGTGTATGAAAAGCAAAGTAGTATGAGGAGTACCATCAGACCTGAAATGGCAATTATCTGCCAGACAGACTCCCACAACCAACTTCTTTTGTGAGGAAAGTGCACCATCAGCTTTCCGGGTGAGCCATTCGAGTCTGAAGGGAACAGCACTACATGATAATTCGATGTGCCCAGACTTCTGCTTAAATCCTGGACAGAGGCTTTAATATCTTCTCCTAAGGTGACGCTATATTTGTCATTGATGATCACAAAGCTTTTGGACTCTGCGTCCAGGACTCCATAATTATAACCCAGACGGATTCCCAAATCCTCTAACTGTTGGCGGAGGTAGGTAGCGAGAACCTGGGGTTGAGGGATCCTTTCTTCGAGCGCCGGTGGGTTAATCCTTCGCTGCCGATCCAGCATTTCATACTTAAACTTGAGGCGTTGCCAACTCATGCCGCTTGCCTGATCATTGCTGGTATCCGATAATGAAAACTTATACTCGCCGGGTTTGCCGGGGACATCATCCTCTTCCCGGCTGAAAATTTTAGCATTTTCCTCCCGCTCCAAATCAAAGTGTTCGATGTAGTCAGCCGTTTTTTTCATAGCTGCAAACACTCTCTCATCAAACTTTTTCGCATCGAGCTCCAGGGACCATTTGATCCAATAGCCTTGCACAGCCGATATCCCGATCAGGGCCGCGCTCATGACAGCAATAATCAACCAAATAGCTCTCTTGTTCAATGCTTCTACATTGGCGTCAGTACAAAACCTTTCAGCCTGGTGGCCTGAGCAATCATATAGCCCGGATATCGCTAGCCGGACTTATTAGTTAAGGGTAAACCGCACCGTCAACCCCGAGCGGAAATTCGTGATTGGGTACGCTTGCGAAGTGTAAGGTACGGTTTTGTTATAATCGAGAAACAATCTTAGCGTCAAGTTATTATTCAAAGCGTAATCTGCGGATGGTGATATTCGCAAAGAACGGAGTCCGCGCGTGGCAACTGGCCTGCGGTCCACATCGATCTGGTGATTGAGTGTAATGTCATCCCTCAGAGAGAAGTCGAACTTGATATTCAGCGTTCCCGCATTGGAAATTCCTCCGGAACCTCCCAGCAATCCGCTATTGGACTGAGGCTGCGACTGTCTGCCCCGGGGCTTTTTACCAAAACGCACGCCTTTGACCTGGTAGCCAAAGCCCAGTACATACTCCGAGGTCTTCGTTTCGTTCAAATCAAAGGCTACGGTACTGAGCAACAGACTCCTGGATTTTTTCACATCCAGGTTAATGGTGATATTATTCTTAGTTTTCAGATTCACACCAATCAATGGCGAAAACTGCTCGTTGATCGTAATTGCGGGTATGTCCAATCGTGAGTAAAAGCTTCTTGTGATTTCGTTTTTCGGGAAAAGGTCACCCGGACCCGCTTCATTGAAATAGTCGTAATCAGTCTGAAATGAATTGATTCTCATTGTGGAGTTATACCCGTGGCTTATGGTAAAGCTTGAAAAGATTTCCTTAAATAGGCCGAGCTTGGAAAGTCCGTTGTAGGTCATGTTCCAGTTCGGTCTTGGCAGCATCTTGAAAAGATCCAACTCGACTTTTTCAGGAGAAATCCCGGTGTATGCGCCGACAAAAGCCGGCACGAGGACGTCGATGCTTGTTTTACCAAAGCCTTCCCTATACCCTTTGTCCTTTTCATGCTCCCCTATCAGCGCGTACTGGTCGGCCAATCTTCGCGAAATGACCGGCCGGGCATTTTCAAATTCTTTGAAAAGATTCTGGAGTTCCTGCGGCGAACTCCCGTCAAACAGGGTGTTCAGAGCCAGGTAAGAAATCGTATAGCTGCCTATCTCCTTGGGCGCGAGGTGCTGGAATGCCTGTTGGTCGAAGTTATACCGAAACTCCTCGGAATACGTCTCGTTATAATCCCTGGTCATAGTGACATCCACCCTGAATTCATTGAATGGCTCAAGGGTAGCGCGGCCGTCAAACTTTTGAGTTCGAATCTGGATTACAGGGTTATTTTGCCATCTGTTGGACGATATCCAGTTGTTAGCAGCAGATTGATCCAGCCAGCCACCCGGGCTCAGGTCGGGTTGAAAACCTGCGACAAACTCCAGTCCCGGTCCTTCGAAACCATCTGCCATCCCGAGGAGCCCGGCCTGCGGCAAGAATCCCGGAATGGTTGTCGATCGGTTGTCCGTATAGCTAAACCTGACTTGCCGCAGCAGCAACAAGGGGCGCACCAGCGCTTTCACTACGGGATTGATTTGCTTTTCCTCTTTGCGATCTTCGCGCGCATTGGGGGCAGAGGTATTTGGATTCAGAGGATTTTGGTCTCTGGACGGCCTTGGCGATCGCGAACGACCGGGCCTGGGCCTCTCCGATACTCTTTTCAGAAAACCCCATTTTTCATACAGTCTGGCCATATTCAGGTCAGCGCTGAGGTTGATATTCTGCGAGTTGTTAATCACACTTCCCAGTGAGTCAATAGTCCGAAGTGAACCACCCGCCCAATTATAGGTAGCTGCATATTGAGCGCGGCCATTGACCCAATCGATGATTTTGATAGATCGGGTCGGAAGGTTGTAACTCAAATTAATTGTGTGGCGGTAATCCCTGGTTCTTCCAAACTCCTTGAGGCTGTTGGTCAGGTACGAACCCGCTTCCTCCTCCGGCACTTCAATATCTCTTTGAATATCGATATATGCTTTCCTGAGAGGGTTGTATAGAGCCTCATCCACAATGGCCGTGTTGGCCGCATTAAAGTCAAATTTCAAAGACTTACTGAGGTCCCACTTCAGGGCGTAGTTTCTGTTCCATCCAAACCTGTTGTTTTGCCAGGTCTTAAAGGCATCTGAAGCAAACCTGTAGCTCCTTTCTGTTCGCAAACGGTTCATGTCCGTTGTAAAATTGAAGGAGTTGGGTATGGGGTTGAAGTTCAGATCCTTAATAAACTGCAGGAAGCTGCCTTTTAACTTTTTAAACGGTTCGATGTACTTAGGACTAATGGAATACCTGTACTCTAATTGACCTCGATAATCCTGTTGTTGATCGCTTTCCAGGATTGGATTTTGCAGGACTGTTTCGGTGTATCCATAGCTCAGCGTGAAGTTGGAAATATCCCATGGCATGGGTTTCCCGGAACCGGTCCTTTCTTTTCTGACATTGGTAAAATTGTAACTTCTAATGGTCGTTTGGGTGACAGATCTGTCTCTGATGGAATCGGGCTCTGTCGCATCTGCAATTTCGTCTTTGAGCAACAGATCCCGGTTGTAGGCATCGTATTTAGGGACATTTTGTGTGGTGGAATACTGTGCGTAAAAGGGAATATTGATGCCCGATTTTTGTGGAAAAAACTTGCCTAACTGGAGATTAGCCGTGGCGTCAAATTGTGTCGTTTCCTCGAGTGCCCGCTGAGCGAGTCGCTGATCAATAGCTCCCCATCCGATGCTGTTGTAATTCGCTGCAAGGGTTACATTTCCAAAATCGGCTAGCTGAAAGTCCACCCTGGCGAGACCTGCTACACCACCGCTTTCCTCCAACCCCACCAGGCGCAGTTCGTTGACCCACATCTCCACGTTGTGTACCACACCATCATCTTCCTTATTTTTTACGCCAATCATGATGCCTCTAACAATGGAAAGATCCGGGTTGCCGATGATGGTAACTTTGCGGTCCGAATTTTCCGTATCGTCTATTTCATATCTTTGATTGAGCGGGAAGCCGTTCCTGTTTCGCTCCTGTTTAAGCATGGTGAATTGCTCAAGCGAAATATCCAAATCGTTAACATCCTTCCATATTTCCGCCTCGTCGTTTGGACCTACCGCAGGGTCAGACATCGTAAGAGGCACCTCATACTCGTAATAGTTCTGTTCGAAGTCGCGACCTATTCTGACAAAATAACACAACTTATCGTCCGGAATATCCTGATCGGACTCGCCGTGGACAAACATTTTGATCCGCTTAAAGTTTCTCAGATCCCTATCAATAAACCTGAATATTGCCTTGGAGCAGCCATCGGAAAGGTCGTTGACGATCATAGCCAGCGACTGTTCGTTTTGCAGCACATCAGCTACGGTGTTAAAGACCCGTTCCCTTTGGATACCGTTGGGAATCACATAGTTGAAAGGAAGCCTGGAGGCATTCTCTTCGATGTTGACCGACTCGATATTCAGCACAGCGTCATTAATCACATCACCCTGACAAAGCTCGGAGCCTTCATACCTTCGCCATTGGTTCCGGACCAACCCAAATGTAGCCATCCGCATAGTGATTGACTCGTCGAAGCCGGTAGTCACAAGTCTGATAAACTGAATAGAACGGAAGTCGTTGATCTGCCCAATCTTATCCTCATATGAGGAGATGGGCACCCTGAAGCGGTACCACTTTTCCTCTTGTCCACTTGGGTTGGTCAGGACCTGTGTTTCGGTGATCAGGGAGTTTGGGTCATTCGGATTAAAAAACAGCTCCGAAGGGCCATTTGCGTTCAGCTTGGTGAGGGGTATTTCGTAGTGGAAATAGTTCTCGCTCTCGTTCAGGGTTTGATCTTCGTTCAGGTCTTCCTGATCGGGTTGTTGGGTATATGCCTGTGAAAATGCCTGGTTGCCTTCCGGTGCTTGCGAATTGCCCTGCGGGTTATTGAACTTGTAGTATCGCTCTTGTACGCCGGCACCGCTGTTGTCAAATCGGCTATCCCGAAAGTGAAGGTAGTCGTCATTGGCGGGGTCGTCTTCGATTTCGCGGGCAATGTCCGGTTGGACAGTTGTTCGGATTTCGTTGAGCCAGCCTTCGAAAAGCTCCCGTTCTCTGTCGTTATCAATTCCGTCGAGTCCGAGATCCTGATCGTCAATCTCCCTAAAATCGAAGGCATTATTCTGTGGTGGTACTGTCGGCACCCGAGCCAGGTTTGTCTCTGTGGTGGGCAGCGTGGGGTTGTTTTGAGAGGGCAGCCCATTCTCAAATTGTTGGCGGCCATCTTTAATGATATCCTCCGATACGGTCCCGAGTTGCAGGTAGAGCTTCCCCTCTTTGGAAACAGGCGTCCCATCGGCTTTTTCCATGTATGGGTTGAGCATCCAGAATTCAATGTACTCGTAGTTGGCCGCCTCAAAATCCACCGTCCTGATCCTTCTCATGATGCCCGCCCACCGCGACTCCGGCTCATTGAGCTTTCCTTCGCTGTTCAGGCCGGCTGAATACCCGGGATAACCTCCAGGTCTGTCGAAGTTGTACGGCCCCCTTTCTCTTGGGTAATACACGATGTCCAGAGGCCTTAGCTGCGAGTTCAAACCTGGCTGGCGGGTCCTGTTGGGGAAGAGCTCCGCTATATCGATCACCCGGGTATAGGGGTTGTTATGATCGTCACCGTTACGGGTACCGTTTTCGACGCGATACCAACCCAGCTTCGCCCGGTTGGCATTCACTCTGTAGTCGTCAGACAATTGCGATTCCGGGAATAGCGTAACGCCCAGCGGTCCAAATTGAGGAATACTGGCCAGAACCCATTGGTTTGTTGCATTCAAAAAGCTATTGGCAGTGGTAATCCCTTCGAAGTCATCCAAATAGACGACACCTTCATCTTCAGAACCGTTTTGTTGGATAGCCCTGGAGTGCCCCGGGCGAAGTGCGGCGCCTTCCGCCTGTACCGTGATCCGACTTTCTGCCTTAGTATCTATAAAAGGAATCGCGTCAACCAATTTCGTCAGAAAAGGCGCCTCGTTTGAGTAATTGAAGTCCAAACCGTAAATCCGGTTGTTGATTGGATCATCGCCAATATTGACCTTCCTGGTAAAAGGCCTCTCGAACAGGTGCATATACGTGGCACCTATGCTCATGTTCTTGTTCAACTGATAGTCGGCCCGAAGCCCCAGCATGGTCTTTTGCTGCAGACTAAACAGGGATCTGTCTTCATACGACACATTAATGGGCACATTGGCATACTGGTCGTTGAGTACCTTCAACCGGCCTGAGGTGTAATCGATCTCGTAATCAATACCTTCCTGAAGCACCTGTCCACCGGCACGCACCGAAACAGAACCCGGGGATAGGTTAAAGCTACCGAGATATATCTCAGACGTATTCTGGCCTTTATATTGCCCGCGGATCAGAAACCTGTTTTTTTCAAGATTAAACTGCGCCTGGGTTACCGTCGTCGTGTACAGATCATTATAGCTGTACTTGTCCACGATATTGTTGATCTGTTGCGCATTGAGACCCAGATCTGCCAATTCGTTGGCCTCTTCTATCAATTCCCTGAAAGACCTTCCGAAAGGTTCGAGCACCGGGAATATAATCGAGCCGTTTTGAGGGATGACTGTCACCCCCGGCACAAAGTCAAAAATACCATCCGGCTGCGGATCTCCCTGAAAATTCAGGTTGTCCATGTTGAAAAGGTTCACCAACGGGAAATCATCCATTTCCGGCAGATACCTCAACTCCTTACCGTCCTGATTCTCGTAAAAAAGATCCAGTCGAAAATCCTCCTGACTCAGATTCACGGTCCGCAAGGGGTACACGTTTTTCATCATCAGGTCCCAGGTCGGATGGTTGACGTTCTGTGTGGAGTTCTTGAGCAGTTTTGTGAAAATGACGTTACGGGTTGTGCTGTCGTCTGCTGTCTCGGGAATGTCAGAAGCGAACTCCCCTACCTGATATATTTTTCCACCGTACGAATAAGAATACGACACGGCGACGATCTGTTCCGGTCTGGGTCGTATGTTCAGGGACACGAAACCCAACTCGGGGTTGAATGTGTATTCGCTTCCCTGCACCAGTTTTCTTGCGCGGACCTTTTCAAAGTCGCGGGTTTGCTCAAGGCCGGCACGAGGTCCCGTCAGGCCGCTGACTGTCTGATTGAGGTCCCGTGCTTCCGGTATTTCTACGAGGGTATTGTAGAGTCCATTGCTCTGGTTGGACGGTAGCACCCTACCGAAAAAGTCTTTGTCAGCCGTTGGGTTGTGGTAGCGCTCTCTGAGGTCTGTAGGTCCGGCAAAGTGTGTGGTATCTTCTCCCAGGTCGTTGAGAGCGATGATAAATCGTTTGTCCGCTTCTCTTTGGTTACCGTCATTGGTGATCCATACCTCTACCTTGTCTATCCTGAAAAGGCTGTTGACCGTCGGCAGGTTGTCGAGGGCTTGTTCGTAGCTGTCGCGGTTGTAGTAACTCAGGAAAAAGTGCCTGTTCTGGTCGTAGCCGTCAGGCCTCAGTTCAAATTCCTGGAGCACCCCCCCTCCCTGGATCGTCAGGTCTTCTTGCTGTGAGCGACTTTGCGAAGCAATGGCCGTAAGGCGAAGGTGCCCGAATTGCAGCTCTGTTTTCAAACCAAAGAGGCTCTGACTTCCCTTGATCAGATTGGACCTCAGCGGCAGACTTACGTTACCCGCCTCAATTTTCTTCAAAATCTCGTCCTCGCTAAAATTATCCGAGTCGTATTGCAGTTTGATCTGTCTGTCGAAATCAAAACTCGGCGCCGTGTTGTAGTTGGTCGAAAGCTTCAACTTCTCACCTATCTGCCCCACGACGTTCATTTGGATCTGCATTTCGGGGTCGACGTTACCAAAGCGCTGCTGGCGTTGTGTCAGGAGTGGGTTGTCTATTCGCTGGTAGTTGTATCCAAAAGTGAGGTCGATGTTACCCTGGGGCTTCAGGCTCACTTCCGTACCTCCAAACAGGCGGTCTATCGGATTCCGCTTGATATCCATCCTGGCCACCGGGTCCGACCTCCCGGCGTTCTTTTCACCCGAATTTAAGCCCGCAAGTGTATTGAAATACTCCCGCCTGTTTTCCTTTTCCTGCCA
>CALEIL010000045.1 GCA_937876435.1 uncultured Bacteroidota bacterium | reverse complement strand
TCAAAAAAGATGAAGAAAAACATGATATGTATTTAGATTTTCGTGCACTAGTGCATCATTTCACACGCCCGATTGACACACGGTCGCATGGATCCTGGCTCCTATTTCCTAAGTGAAGATCGTAGAGCCACTTTATACAATCCATCCAATTTTGCTACGAAATCCCTGGGAGTCATGCAGGATCGGTGAAATGATATAAAAGCGTGGGAAAATACGCATCTACACAATCCTCCGGGGAGGACAGGACATTCCATGATCATCGGTCACACGGATTATGGTATACACATGTTCCGAAACCTGAATTAGGTTATATTCTATATCCGACAACTTGAAAACCCTGTGGAATTTTCTGGACCCAACGCTATGCCATTAAACCACCAGGTGAAACCCTATACCCAGAATCTTAAGCATTCTCTTTCAGCTCCGTAATGATTTCCTGTAAGGAAGCCTTGGCGTCCCCGAAATACAACCGTGTTTTATCATGGAAAAAAAGTGGATTCTCGATCCCGCTATAACCCGTTCCGCGTCCCCGTTTCATCACAATGATATGCCGGGCATCCGTCGCATTGAGGATGGGCATGCCATATATCGGACTGGATGGATCGTCATTGGCTGACGGATTGACCACGTCATTGGCACCAATGATGACCACCACATCGGTGTCTTTCAATGCCGCGTTGGCATCGTCCAGATCGAGGAGTTTTTCATAAGGTACGTTAGCTTCTGCCAGCAGTACATTCATATGACCCGGCATCCGCCCTGCGACCGGATGAATAGCATACTGCACGTTCACATCCATACCCGCCAGTAAGTCGTCAAGCTCCTTGACCGTCTTCTGAGCCTGGGAGACCGCGAGGCCATAACCAGGAATTATCATCACGGATTTGGAATACTGCAACAGAATGGCAGCGTCGGGTTTAGTGATTTCTTTCATCACCAGACCTTCGGCGGTGGCCGCCCCACTGCCGGCTTTGAATCGGCCAGCCAGAATTACGTTCCAGATCGAACGATTCATCGCCTGACACATCAAAAGCGTCAGAATGGTTCCGGATGCTCCTACCAGGATCCCTCCGATCAACATTGTCTGGTTGCCATAAATGGCTCCGGCTGCTGCCGCACTCAAACCACTCAAAGAATTGAGCAAGGCGATGACCACAGGCATATCCGCTCCCCCGATCGGAAAAACAAAAAAGACCCCATAAAATAAAGCCAACACGAGGAGGATCGCGAGCATCTCCCACGACACCGAGCCCTGAGACACCATTATCCCTCCTACCACTACCATGGCCAGGAGAATCGCAATGTTCCATACATTGTGCATCGGCACCACCCATTGTTTACGCAAAGTACCTTCCAGTTTCATATAGGCCAGGACGCTACCCGTAAAAGTGATCGCTCCGATTATTAGCGCCAGTATACTTACGATAACTGAACCAGCGGGTGTTTCAGAAGTCACCTTGACCACTTCCACGATCCCGATGGTCGTGGCGCTGGCACCACCGAGTCCGTTGAACAGAGCCACCAGTTGAGGCATGGCTGTCATCTTGACTTTCACCGCCAGTGGATATCCTATGACAGCCCCTATTACCATGGATCCAGCGATCCACATATAGTTGTTGTCAACGTCACCCATCGGTTGTATCAGTGCTGCAAAAATTCCGATCAGCATACCCATCCCGGAAATTAAATTCCCGCGTTTGGCCGATTTTGGATGTCGCAGTAACCGGATCCCAATCGCAAAACAAAATACCGCTACCAAATATAGGATAGAAACTATTCCGCCCATGATTTACTTCTTTTCCTTTTTAAACATTCCAAGCATTCTGTTCGTGACCAGATAGCCGCCTACTACGTTGATCATCCCCAACACTATCGCCAGGGATCCCAATATCAGAGCGAGCAAATCACCTGAATCTGCGGTTCGGACCAGAATTATCCCACCCAGCGTGACTACCCCACTCACCGCATTGGTCCCGGACATTAGCGGCGTATGAAGCACGGTTGGCACTCGTGAAATAAGCTCAAATCCTAAAAATATGGCCAATAACAGAACGTATACTTCCATGATATGGCCAGCAACTAACTGGTTTAAAGTCTCCATAATTATTATCCGTTAATTTTGGCATTTGAAATGATCTCATCTTCGAGGTTGAGTAGTACAGCCCCATCTTTGACGATCAATTCCATAAAATTGAATACATTGTTGGCATAAAGTTCGCTGGCAGTCTGCGGCATAGTGTCCGCGAGGTAGGAGTTTCCGATAATAGTAATTCCCAAATGCTCGATAGTTTTATCATTTTGTGTAAAAACGGTATTTCCGCCGGTGGATGCTGCCAGATCCACGATCACCGCTCCGGGAGGCATTTTTGAAATAACCTCTTCCGATATGATTTTCGGGGCAGGTTTACCACGCAACTGGGCAGTAGTAATGATCACATCAGCTCCGGCCGCCCGCTCCGCCAATTTTTCCTGCTGTCTCTTTTTATATTCTTCTGATTGTTCCACGGCATATCCCCCACTATCTGCCCGATCGGTAGCGCCTTCTACTTCTACAAACTTGCCACCGAGACTTTCCACTTCTTCTTTCACCGCGGATCTTGTATCAAATGCTTCTACCACTCCACCGAGCCTCCGCGCCGTCGCTATAGCCTGCAATCCGGCTACCCCTGCCCCGATAATCAGGACTTTCGCGGGTCTGATACTTCCAGCAGCTGTAATCATCATCGGAAAATACCGCGGCAACTCATCGGCAGCTTGCAACACTGCCTTATATCCAGCGATCGATGCCATGGATGATAATACATCCATCGACTGTGCGCGACTTATCCGTGGGATCATATCCAGACTCAGACCAGTGACACCCAGCTTGTCTAGCGCGCCCGTTACCTCGGGAGTGTTAAATGGCTGAAATTCAGCGATCCAGTATTTTGCCCTGGTAGAAGGCAATTCCCGAAAACCCGCACTCAGGAGGACATCAGATTCCTCCAATACCCTTTCCAATGAGGCGTAAGGTGCACTTTCCTGGATCAATGATTTTTCCCAGTTGACCGGTGAATCAGGTTGTTCAATCACAACCTCAACGCCAATATCACTGAGTTTTTTTACCACCTTTTGGCTGACGGGCAAAAGCTTTCGCCCTGGTGTTCTAAGTATTCCTAATTTCATCTTTACTAATGAATATTAAAATCAGATACAATGATACTATATAAAAATTAAAACTATTAACATTCCGAAAATTAATGCCGGAAAAAAAGAATTCATCCACAAACCTTGCCCGACCACCGTGGTCACAACCGAGGGAGATTCTATATCCACATACACGAAATTGAAAAAAACCCGTAGGCAAGATCCTTGTCTACGGGTTGTGTATTATGAATTATGGCAACGGTCCTGAAAGACTAGTGCACGAAAATCTAAATACATATCATGTTTTTCTTCATC
>CALEIL010000044.1 GCA_937876435.1 uncultured Bacteroidota bacterium | reverse complement strand
CGCGTCCCTGCGGCTTTGCGAGAAATTCCCCTTCGCGTCCCTGCGGCTTTGCGAGCAATTCCCCTTCGCGTCCCTGCGGCTTGGCGAGAAATTTTTCCTGGCACTTTGCGACTTCGCGAGAAATTCCTCCTTTGTGTCCCAGTGGTTTTGGGAGAAATCCAATGAAAAAATACCACTTTAAACGTCTAATAATCATTACCTTTACTTACATTAGTTAACGATGATGAAAAAGATCATTATATGACAGTTCCTTCCCGCAAATACGCGATAATCGATGTGGAGACCACAGGGGGAAGCCCCAGGATAGAGCGATTAACCGAAATTGCGATTGCTATCCACGACGGAGAAAAAGTGATCGACTCATTTGAAAGTCTGCTCAATCCGGAGCGAACGATTCCTTCGTTTATACAGAGACTCACCGGTATTACCGATGAAATGGTGGAAGACGCCCCCTACTTTTATGAAATCGCCAAAAAGGTGGTCGAGATGACCGAGGACTGCATCTTCGTCGCTCACAATGTAAAATTTGATTATATGTTCATTCGGAGCGAGTTTGAACGTCTGGGTTATTCTTACCAGAGGAGGCAATTGTGCACCAAACAACTAAGCATAAAATTATTCCCCGAAATCGGAGGGTACAGCCTGGATCGGCTAATCAGTCATTTTAATATCCGAACCGATGTCCGGCACCGGGCGATGGCAGACGTACTGGCCACCGTGGAGGTTTTTGATCACCTGATAAAAGCCGATCGGGAACACGGCTTTTTCACTAGCCAGATCAATCAGGGTGTCAAATTGAGCAAACTTCCGGAAACCATCTCCATCGAAGACATTCACAATATTCCCGAAACGAGCGGTATCTATTACTTCTTTGGCGAAAATGATCACTTATTGTATGTGGGTAAAAGCAAAAATATTCAAAAACGAGTGCTCCAGCATTTTTCCAAAGCCACCAATAAATCCTGGAAATTTCTATCCCGTACCCAACGGATCGATTACGAAGAAACGGGTAGTGAGATCGCAGCCATACTCCGGGAAGATGAAGTCATCAAGAAAGCCAGGCCGGAATACAACGTGGCACAGCGTAAAACCTTGAAACCATACGGTCTGCGGCTGGTTGAGGAGCACATTGAACCCTTTTTTCATCTGGAACTCCACCCGGTGCAGGAAGACGATGAAAGCGGCTTTATAAGAACCTATAAAAGCCAACGATCAGGAAAATTGCACGTCCGGCAATTAGTCGAATCACATGGTCTGTCCGAATATTTGTTAATGGAAAGAAAAGGAACTTCGCTCTTCCTGAGAAACGGTCATATACCGACAGATGAAAAAATAAGCTGGGCAGACCAGTTTCGAAAGTTGAGAGAAACCCTCGATGCCCGAAAACGATTTCACTGCATCGTCATAGACCATAGTTTTTCCCATCAGGAAGCCATGTGCTTCGTGTTCCGGCGTGGGTTGCTCGTCAAATCGGGTATACTCGATCCCCAGTCACCATGGTCTGACGAACACCTGGAAGATTTGAACGACTGCCACCCCCCCATGTCCATCAATGATCAGATTATAAAATTCATCGAAAAATACCGGAAACGATTTAAAATAATGGAACTGAAGGGGTGACATGATTGATTTCCGATCTTAAAAATTATCACTTATGAGAACGCTTATATTATTGATTGCCAGTATATTTTTGATCTTGTTTTGTGGGACAGCTTCAGCTCAGATTGAGACACCATTGACCGTCAGAGTCCTGGCCAGGGACGCTAAGTGGATCGGAACGAGTATGGGAGGAGTAGAGATCAGCATCCGCGATCAGTCCAACGGTGAATTGCTGGCGGAAGGTCTCACAGAGGGAGGAACGGGGAATACCGATATACTCGTTCATAACGACAAATCCAGATACGGAAAACTAAGTACGCCAGGATCTGCTGCCTTTCAAACCACTTTAATGTTGGACCATCCCGTATTTGCGGAAATCCGGGCCACATTTCGGACCGCTTATGGTGGAAGGCCCATCGTAAAGAGCCAGACCCAGTGGCTGATTCCAGGGAAGGATATGTCGGGGGATGGCATCGTTATGGAAATGCCGGGTTTTGCCATGAGGATTGAACATCCACTGCCTCACCAGACCGTCTCGTTGTCCGGAGACGGGGAAGCCCGCCTGGACCTCTTTATGATCATGCTTTGCGGGTGCCCCATTGAGCCCAGTGGTACCTGGGATAGTGAGCCTATGGAAATAGAAGCCTTGGTGTACCAGGGCGATGTTTTAATTCGAACAATCCCGCTGACCAATGTGGAAACCAATCGGTTCACGGCGAGTCTGAAAGATCTGGAAGAAGGGAGTTATCAGGTCTTCGTGTCCGCTTTTGACCCAAGATCTCTCAATACCGGCGTAGAGAAAATCCAGGTCACGGTGGAGAAGTGATCTGATTGAAAATTTGTGCGGTCCCAAATTAACCCGTATCATTACGGTCCACTTAATCATATACTATGTTAGGACTCAAACTTCCCACCGATCCGAGATGGGTCAACCTGGCAGAAAAAAGTCTGGAGGAAATACTGACCGATCACGCCTATTGTGAACAAAAAGCCGCCACCCAGTGCATCTCTCTGATCCAGTTGTACCCGGATAAAAACCGCCTGGTAGAGGAAGTATCTCCTGTGGTGACCGAAGAATGGGGACATTTCAGGATGGTTGTCGCTGAGATGAAAAAAAGAAATTTAACTCTGGGGTTCCAACGCAAAGACGAATACGTCGCAGAGTTGAACAAATTTATACTCAAGGGGGGATCCAGGGAAAACAGGCTGATCGAAAAACTGCTGGTTTGTGCACTGATCGAAGCCCGAAGTTGCGAAAGATTTCGGGTGCTATCGCTGGGATTGTCTGACCCGGATCTGCAGGAATTTTATCACAAATTCATGATTTCGGAGGCTGGGCATTACCGTCTGTTCCTCGATCTGGCTGAAGAATATGGGAACAGAGAGATGGTCAGAAAACGCTGGCAGGAATACCTCAATCACGAGGCTGAAATCATCAGGAACATGACCCTCCGCGGTGACCGCATGCACTGAGTTGACCCGATGGATGGATCCAAAAAAATATTGCGTCTTGACGCCCAATTCAATGCCACCATGGATGAATTGGAATCCAGTGATGACCATTATTTCATCACGGGCAGGGCTGGGACAGGTAAGTCGACGCTGCTCCGGTTATGGAAACGAAGCAGTCGAAAAAAGATGGTCGTGCTGGCACCGACAGGGTCAGCTGCCTTACAGGCAGGGGGTCAGACCATTCATTCGTTTTTCCAGTTCCCACCACGGATGATGCAACCGGGTGATTTCAAAAAATTAAAAAATCAGCGATTGATCAGGTCGCTGGATGCAATTATCATCGATGAGATCTCCATGGTACGCGCAGATATGATCGACAATATCGATGCTGTACTTCGACTCAACCGGGGATCTGACGAAGCCTTCGGGGGAGTACAGATGGTTTTTTTTGGAGATTTGTTTCAGTTACCGCCTATCATATCGGACAAGGTGGAAAGGGAATACCTCGATGATCACTACGATTCTCCCTACTTTTTTTCAGCCCGGGTATGGGACCAGAATACCCCACTGGTGGGTATTGAACTCACGAAAATTTACCGTCAGGAGGAACTTCATTTTTTACGGCTTTTGGAAGAAATCCGCTATAATAACGCTGACTCCGATTCCATAGAGGCCATCAACGAACGTTACCGCCCCCACGAACCCCCTCCTGATCACAGTATCACGATTTGTGCGCGCAGGTACCTGGCCGATGCCATCAACCTCAGGCAATTGAATCAACTGAAGGGAACCGCGAAAATTTTCATGGCCACCATCACCGGAAATTTCTCCCGCACTACCAGCCCTGCCCCTTCGGAACTGATCCTCAAAGAGGGAGCTCAGGTGATGTTCGTCAGGAATGACCCTTTGAAAAAATACGTCAATGGGAGTTTGGGAGAAGTAGTGACCATCACCGAAAATTCGATCCATGTAAGATTAATCCAGGACCCCCATATCACCATCGAATTGGAAAAAAGCACCTGGGAAAATATAAAATATTCTATCAATAAAAAAGGGGAGATCGAAACCGAAGTAACCGGTATGTTTGAACAGTATCCGCTCAATCTCGCCTGGGCCATCACCATTCACAAAAGTCAGGGAATGACTTTCCAGGAGGTGATCATCGACATGGGCGGCGGGGCGTTTGATTATGGACAAACTTATGTGGCGCTGAGCAGATGTACGCATCTGGAAGGGATCCATTTACGTCGGCCATTGAAGGAGAATGACATCCAAACTGATGATCGTATAGTACAGTTTTATAGAAAAATGTTTTAACTTTATATTTCAACTCAAAAATCACCTTCATGAGAGGCATAAACAGCCAAAAAAGCAGAAAGAACAGAGAGACAGCTAAGAGCAAAGGCTTCCAAAAAAAATTCTACGTCATCGTTGGAATTGTAACCCTTATATTGGTCATTCTGGTGTATCTGGCATATAGTAGTTATTAACAATTACACCTACCATATCGGATCCGGAATCGAAATAAAAAAGGAAACCCACCTGCCTCAGATGTTTTCCCGATGCGCCATTGAATTTTCAGTGCAGCGCCAGGTTATTTTATTTTTTGATTCAGTATAAAATTACCGGTTCTATGGGATCCACTACATACATGATGAAGCTTGTAGCATTGACCATTTGTATCATATTGAGTAATATAAGTGGAACCGCCCAGACAGAAATGCCGGTAAACCAACTTTCTTCTACGGATTCGATCTTTACTGATGATCTGATCGATCTGATCTTTGAGAAAGTAAAAGACCTGCCGGACAACGCGGAACTGGCCCTGGCCCTGATCGTGGATGGTCAGGAATATTACTATGGTGTCACCAGATCAAAGGATACCGTACACACGATTGAGAATTCAGACCGGATATTTGAAATCGGTTCCATTACCAAAGTGTTCACCAGTACTATTCTGGCTCAACTGGTGCAGGAGGATGTGCTGAATCTCGATGACAACGTCGTCGACTTTTTGCCATTTGACCTGAACGACAGCATCAAAATCAGCTTGAGCCAGTTGGCTACTCATACTTCCGGTCTTCCCCGGATGCCATCCAACCTGGACCTTTCCCGGGTCGACTTTAGCAATCCTTACAAACATTACGGCGAAACTGAATTGATCGATTACCTAAGCCAGGAAATGAATCTCCAAGACGAACCTGGTACTGTGCACAATTATTCCAATCTCGGGGTCGGAACTCTTGGCTTCGTTTTAACTAAAATTGTTGATCTCACCTATGAACAATTGATCCAGGAAAGGCTTTTCCAACCATATAATATGAAACATTCCACTACCAGCCGACAAACGATCCGTCAACCATTGGTTCCGGGTATTAATGACCAGGGGGAGACCGTTTCCAATTGGGACATGAACGTCCTGGTGGGCGCTGGTGGCGTATTGTCCACTGCCAGGGACTTATCCAAATTTGCACTGGCTCAGTTTCAGCAGGAGGATGAAGCCATGGCGCTGACCAGAAAACCCATGTTTGAGATCACACAAAACCGCCATCAGGGTCTGGGCTGGTTAATCTTCACCAACGATGATCAATCGAAATGGTACTGGCACAACGGTGGCACCGGTGGATATACTTCCTCCCTGCTGGTGGACACCGCGAAAAAAAACGCGATCATTGTACTCTCCAATATCTCAGGCTTTAGCAAGGTTCACGGTAAAATTGATGAACTGACATTTGAGCTTATGTCTATGATTGCTAAAAATTAAATTCAGAAAAAAACGATGCGTATATGATAAAAGAGCGAATTCTCACACCCTTCCAAAAATTTATTAAAATCGAGAGTTCCAGCGGGATCCTTTTATTTGGAGCCTCTGTATTCGCGCTGCTTTGGGCCAACTCCTCCTTCGGAGAATTATACATTGAATTATGGGAGTATGAGCTCGGCATCAAAACAGAAAGTTTTGAATTGTACAAACCCCTGATACTGTGGATTAACGACGGCTTGATGGCCGTTTTTTTCTTTCTGATCGGACTGGAGGTCAAACGAGAGTTGCTACTGGGCGAACTCAACACCATGAAAAAACTGGCCTTCCCCATGCTAGGTGCCCTGGGAGGTATCATCTTTCCGGTCGCGATATATTTTATCCTAAACCAAAATCCGGAAACTACAAAAGGATGGGCGATCCCGATAGCTACGGATGTGGCCTTTGCATTGGCGATCATTAATCTCCTCGGTAAAAAAGTACCGCTGAGTCTGAAGATATTTCTAACTGCCTTTGCGATTGTGGATGACATCGGTGCTGTACTCGTGATTGCAATATTCTACAGCAGCCAGATCCAGTTTGATTTACTATTTATTGCATTGGTATTGTTGATCCTCGTCTATTACCTCACACACAAAAGATTGTATTCCAAGTTTCTTACTTTTGGAGTAGCAATTGCTGTCTGGAATTTGTTTTTATTTGCGGGTATACACCCTACACTGGCCGGGGTATTTATGGCATTTTCCATCCCTATCCGACAGGGAACTTCCACTGATGTTTTCGTAAAAAAACTGTGGGAAATCGCCAACAAAATCAAAAATTCCAACACAATTACGAATCCTATCCTGAGCAAAGAACAGCAGCATCACGTCGGTGAGCTGGAAAGCTGGGTCGATCATTACCAGTCGCCTCTCCAAAAACTGGAGCACAGATTGCACGACTGGGTGGCGTACCTGATAATACCCATATTTGCGTTAGCCAATGCGGGGGTACGAGTGGTAGATAACCAGTCACTGGATATCGCATTGATGGCGATCATCGTCGTCGCATTGGTGTTGGGCAAAAGCCTTGGAATATCCTTGAGCGTTTTCCTGGCAAAACGAATGGGACTCATTACGTTTGCCAAAGACATTAACACCCAGCACATCATCGGCGTTTCGTTTATCGCCGGTGTTGGATTTACGATGTCGATATTTATCGCTGGGCTGGCCTTTTCATCGGATCCCACCTATATCGATTCAGCCAAAATTGGCATTCTCGTCGGTTCTCTGATAGCTGGGATGATTGGGTATTTCATTCTTAGACTTAACAAGGGGGTTCAGGAAGGGTAGATTTTTTCATGACCATTCTGTGAAAGTTGAAAGCTGAAAGCTGAAAGCTGAAAGCGGGATTCGGAAAGCGGAAAGCGGAAGGCGGGATTCGTAAAGCGGAAGGCGATAGCTGAAAGTTGAAAACTGAAAACTG
>CALEIL010000043.1 GCA_937876435.1 uncultured Bacteroidota bacterium | reverse complement strand
CTGACTCAAAATATCCTCGAATGATTCTTAAATCTTTATCCTGACAGAGTACTAGACACGCGCATGGAATTTCATCTAAAATATATAACCGACGATATCAAACTTTCTTGCTACGAAGATAAGTTGTTTAAAACGGAGGTAATGTTTGACCACCATATGCTTGTGTGGTTCATTTCAGGTGAAACAAAAATTATTCAGGCGGACCAAATCTATTTGTTTAAAACGGGCGACATATTCCTTATTCCAAGAAATCAGTTAGCGACGATCATCAATTATCCGAAAGACGGGCTACCACATAAGTCAGTAGTAATGCACCTGTCCACCGAAAGACTAAGAGAATTTTACGTCAACAAAAACGGATTACCCAAAATTTCAGAAACTCAAAAAATCCGTAGCTTCGACAAACATCCATTGTTGGAAAGTTGCCTTGCGTCTCTGATTCCTTATTTTGACCTGGAAGAAAAATTCCCTGAAAACATTGCTTCACTGAAAATCAACGAAGCCATATCCATACTTCGCACCATTGACAAGGACATCGATCACATTTTAGCGAACTTTGACAACCCATACAAAATTGACTTAGTCAGCTTTATGGAAAAGAACTTTATGTTCAATATGCCTCTTGAAAAATTTGGCTATCTGACAGGTCGGAGTTTGACGACTTTCAAGCGAGATTTTCATAAACTCTATAACACAACTCCACAACGCTGGTTGACACAAAAACGTTTGGAACTTGCCCACTACCAGCTCACCGAGAAAAACAGGAAACCGGTTGACGTATATCTGGAGACGGGTTTTGAAAATCTATCGCACTTTTCTTACGCTTTTAAAAAGCGATTTGGTTTGTCTCCTGGAGAACTGCTGAAGAAAAGATAAAAGATCCTTGACCATGGCCAAAACAGAAATTAAAATTGACAGAGCGGACAAACTCGATGTGGACAAGATCACCCATCTATTTCGCGATACTGTCCAACGCATCAATTCAAAAGATTATCCGGCTGACCAGATAGAAGACTGGTCATCATGGTGGACCGACCGGGAGAAATGGCTGAAAAAAATCGAAGAACAGTATTTTATCAAAGCCATGATCGATGGGAAGATAGTTGGATTTAGTTCCATTGACCCCGATGGGTATTTCGATTTTATATTTACACACAAAGACCACCAAAGACAGGGCGTGGCCGGTCAATTGCTCAAAAAGGTTGAAAAAAAAGCCATGGAACAAGGCAATACCAGGATATATTCAGATGTGAGTCTGACAGCCAAGGGGTTTTTTGAAAAACATGATTATAAGGTGGAGCGACAACAATTCAAAAGGTCCAAAGAGAAGGAATTAATCAATTTCAGGATGGTAAAAACATTAAGAGAATTATAGCGCTAAAAATCAGCAACGGCATATCCATGGAATTGCAAAATGCCTATCGTGGTGTGAATAAATTAAATTTTTTATCTTTAGAAAAGATAATGCACAAAATGAAGGACAATTTTTTAATACATCTGAAAATTTTAGCTTCTCTTTTCTTTATCGTAGTAGCGACCAATCAAATTATTGCCCAGGAAGACCATCAGGATTCACTGAACACGATTGTTCAGGAATATTATGATTTGAACCTTAAAATTTTTCAGGCCAATTCGACGGTAGAGGACATCGACAACGCCTTTGAACTATTTACGGACGAGTTTACCTATGTTCACCCAAAATATGGCGGAGTGTACACCCGGGAGGATTTGTATAACGGATACGTCCGAAATCAAAAAAACGGAGCGTACGATGGAAAAGTCACGGATATCAAAATACTCAATAAAATCACCGGACTGAATGCCGTAGTTGTGCAAAAAAGTTTTGTGACAAAAAAAGAGGGTGAAATCGAGGAAGGAGAACCGGAAATGACCCTTTTTGAATTTAGGGACGGAAAAATATCCCGAATCTTTGAATATTGGTAACGAGTCGAAATCTCTTTTGGGTGAATCTTTACCTGGTGCATGAATACTACCCGGGATACCATATTCAAATAGATGAAATACCTGCGCTGAACCAATTCACTGAAGATATTCCGAAAAAATGACCACTATTGACTAACATTGTACGGGAAGGAAATCCCATGCCCACGTGTCTGACGACTACCGCGGGAAGGAAACTTAAATATCAAACCTACAGCTGCTCGATACTATGCAATACAAACTTCCTACTCACCTCACAGGTCTTTCGGAAGAGGAACTGAAAATATCCCGAAGTAAATACGGCTACAATCAGGCTGACAACATTCAACCAAATGCCTGGTATAGCATGTTGCTGGATATTATGAAGGAACCGATGTTGTTATTGCTTATTGCGGTATCGGTGATTTACCTGATCGTGGGAAATTATTCCGAAGCCATTTTTATGCTGGGGGCTATCATTGCCGTTTCGGGAATTTCATTCTACCAGGACAATCGTAGCAAAAAGGCGCTCGAGGCTCTTGAAAAGCTGAACGAACCGCTCAGCATTGTCATACGGGATTCGAAAGTCATCCAGATTCCCACGCATGAAATTGCCGTAGGGGACTTGTGCATCCTGGAAGAAGGAAAAATGGTCAATGCGGATGGAGAAATTGTACACAGCAATGATTTTTCGGTCAATGAAGCCTCTCTGACCGGAGAAAGTTTGTCGGTGTTTAAAAACCAGGATACAGAAGATAAAAAAGTATTCAGCGGAACTTTGGTGGTTTCCGGATTAGCCGTGATCAAAGTGGAGAAAATAGGGGACGAAACGAAGTTGGGTAAAATAGGGCAGTCCATCCAGGACATCAAATCAGAACGCTCGCCCCTGCAAATCCAGATCACAAAGTTTGTGAAATGGATGGCGGTGGCTGGTATCGTGGTCTTTTTGATGGTTTGGTCATTCAGTTTTTGGCGAACCGGAGATATCATTGAAAGTTTATTGGCCGGATTAACCCTGGCGATGTCCATTTTGCCAGAAGAAATTCCCGTGGCTTTCACCACTTTTATGGCCCTCGGAGCCTGGAAGCTCATGCGGGAAGGTATTATCATCAAGCGAAGCAGCGTAGTAGAAACCCTGGGAAGTACTACCGTCATATGTGCCGATAAAACCGGGACTATTACTGAAAATTCTATGCGGCTGAATGCCTTGTATGATTACAAAACCAACCGGGTTTTTGACGAGAATGAGTACGATTCACCAGAGCTTTCCGGGCTTATACGCTTTGCTATGTGGAGCAGTGAACCCGTCCCCTTTGATCCGATGGAAATAACGCTCCATCAGGTATATGAAAAAACTCACTCACTCGACCACCGGAAAGAATTTCAAATGATCCACGAGTATCCACTGGATGGAAAGCCTCCGATGATGACCCATCTTTTTGAAAACAAATCCGGGGAAAGAATCGTGGCGGCCAAAGGAGCTCCCGAAGCTATCCTGGCCGTATCCCACCTGCCTGAAATCGAAAAAGAAAGGCTTCGACAACGGATCCAGGATTTTGGTAAAAAAGGGTACCGGGTATTAGGGGTGGCCAAAAGCCATTTTGAAGGCAACAATTTCCCGGAAAAACAACAGGAATTTGACTGGGAATTTATGGGATTTACGGTTTTTTACGATCCCCCCAAAAAGGGAATTCAGGAAGTTTTTCAGAAAATATACCAGGCTGGAATAAAAGTGAAAGTCATTACCGGTGACAATGCCGACACGACTTATGCCATTGCTCAGCAAGCAGGGATTATCAACCAGACTCCGGCCGTCAACGGAGCGGAAATCGTCGATCACACCGAAGCTGAGTTGATCGACCTGTCCCGCAATACTACCCTGTTTACCCGGATGTTTCCCGAAGCCAAACTGGCCATGGTCAATGCGTTCAAACAGGATGGCGAAGTGGTAGCGATGCTGGGGGATGGGGTGAACGACGCCCCGGCATTGAAAGCTGCACATATTGGTGTGGCGATGGGAAGCAAAGGCACAGAAATCGCTAAAGCGGCCGCTTCTCTGGTGATCACCAACGACGATCTGGATAAACTGATCACGGGAATTGCAGCCGGTAGGAGAATCTACGCCAATATTAAAAAAGCCATCCAATACATTATTTCCATCCATATTCCGATTATTCTGACCGTTTCTCTTCCATTGTTTCTGAACTGGATCTACCCGCATATTTTCACACCGGTACACGTCATTTTTCTGGAATTGATCATGGGGCCGACTTGTTCGATCGTGTATGAAAACGAACCGATGGAAAAAAACACCATGATGCAAAAACCTAGAAAAATGACGGAAACCTTCCTGAACTGGAAAGAATTGGCGATCAGTATCATTCAGGGTTTGCTCATCACGGCGGGCATTTTATTCGCGTATCAGTTTACCGTCCGGGATGGTGGCAACGAAGAAACTACCAGAGCCATGGTTTTTACTACCCTTATTTTTGCCAACGTGTTCCTGAGTCTGGTCAATCGCTCGTTCCTCTACAGCATGGTTGAGAGCTTCCGGTACAGGAACAGACTATTTCCAGTCATCATCGGGATTACTTTGGGGCTGTTATTTGCCATATTATACATCCCGCCATTCGCCGGCTTTTTCAAGGTGACCGGATTGGGCATGCAACAGTTGGGCATCTCGGTATTGATCGCGGCGGTTTCTGTATTGTGGTTCGAAGGGTATAAGTGGGTCAAAAGGAGGTCTATTAGCAACATTTGATCAATGGATAATGTGCCTGATAGATTTCGGGGGATTGAGAGATTCTGTGAATTGAATTTTTTACGGCGATTCCCCAAAGTTGGGGACTTGGAAAGCGTCATCGAGAAATATAAAGTCAGAAATATAAAAAAACAGTACATTTACATAAATTAAATCCGACAACAGAAGTCGTGATAGCATCTATGGTCCAGGAAACAAGATTGGCAGAACCAGGAATTGAAAATCCATTCTTTTCCATCATGATACCTACGTGGAACAATCTGGCATACCTTCGAAAATGCATTCACAGTATTCGAAAACACTCCCGACATCACCATGAAATCATCGTCCATGTGAATCAGGGACAAGACGGAACACTGGAGTGGTTGCGGACACAAAAAGACATTTCGTATAACTTTTCTGTAAACAACATCGGTATTTGCTACGCTCTCAATCTGGCTCGCGAACTCGTACGATCGGATTATCTGGTCTATATGAACGATGATATGTACGTAGCCCCGGACTGGGATGTACCTCTATGGAATGAAATATCGATACGCGACGGGGATCCAATGTTTTTCTATTCTGCCACGCAGATGCAACCGGGTTCATTCTGGGATGACAGTATTCTGGATGAGTCCAATTATGGAACGAATGTTACCAGTTTTCGGGAGGACGCGTTTGTCAATGAATGCCATGAGCAGGATATGGCCGATTGGAATGGAGCTACCTGGCCACCCAATATCGTTCACAAAAGCATATGGGATGCGGTCGGAGGATACAGCACCGAGTTTTCACCGGGATTGTACAGTGACCCCGATTTTTCAATGAAACTCTGGAAGTTTGGGGTCAGGGATTTTCGGGGGATAGGCAAGAGTAGGGTTTACCATTTTGAATCCAAAAGCACCCGGCGGAATACCATGAACAAGGGATCTATCCAGTTTTTGATGAAATGGGGACTGACGGCCGGCACCTTCTCCAAATATTATCTCCGACGAGGTCAGCCCTACCATGGTCCGCTCTCTGCGCCCAAAAATACCTGGGAACTCCGGATTAAAAAAATCCTATGCAAGGTGAAACGATCCTACTATGCCCTGACCAGTGCACCCAAAACAAAATCCTCGTAGACGGTCTACCTCCGGCATGCTTACAAGAATGTGGGGGGTGCCATAAATCCTTAATACCTATGAAACGGAGCACTAGTGTGCGGAAATTTAAGTAGCTATCAATGTTTTTTAAAATATTTTTTGACAGATCAAGGCGCGACGACCGCGGTATAGCCGGGGTTATATAACGGAGGAGCAACGATGAGATGTCAAAAAAGATGAAGAAAAACATGATATGTATTTAGATTTTCGTGCACTAGGTGTTTAATAGCCTGATCTGCTCCGCCAGCGATACCGCTCTGAAGCCCTTGATGGTCAGATCCTGTTTGTTGTACTGCAACGGTTCATCCACCGACCATTCATATATTCCACCCCCGGCTTCCTCCAGGATGATCTGAGCCGGTGCAATATCCCATTCTTTCATCCAGGTTTTGGCTCGGGGATAATAATCCGCTCGCCCTGTAATAAGCTGGACAAATTTCAAGCCACTCCCCAGGGTATAAAGTTGAGGTTCATCAAATTGGGCTATGTATTCCACCGTCTGCGGATCAAGATTGGATCGCGATCGCATGATTCTCAGCCGGCTCCCGGTAAAATCAACCGCATGACCTTCGAGTTTTTTTTGTTCTCCATTCACTATTGACCACGATCCACCCCCTTCCCAGGCGAAATACATTTCGTCGTACACGGGAGCATAAATGATTCCGAGCACTACTTTGTTTTTCCGGATCAGGGCGAGATGAATGGTAAACTCGTCCAGTTCTTTGATAAATTCCTTGGTGCCATCGAGTGGATCGATGATCCAGAAATATTCAAAGGACTGCCGGACTTCCCAGGGTATTTCCTTATTTTCTTCGGAGACGATCGGAATCGAGTCATCCAGTTGCTTCAAACCATTGACCAGGATAGTATTGGATCTAAGATCGGCGATGGTCACGGGGGAATCATCCTCCTTCAATTCTACCGCCACGTCTTCCTCCCTGCGGTATATCCGCATCAATTCTTTCCCAGCATCCCGAACCAATTTCTGAAGCGGGAGCATACATTGTTCTAAATTCAATCCTTCATTATTTAATTAACCCCAAAGGTACGGACTATCCGGGGAAGAGGAAAGAACCACTGAATTTTATGATTTAAAACGGTACAGGAAGGTAAGATCAAACCTGAATTTCGCCCAATACGAAATGGTGGGAGAGTCCCTGACTGCTGATGTAACGAGTGGTGTATTCCACATCGTGGCTTAGGGCAAGCCCAAAATCCCCGCCCCAGCTACCAAGAGGTTTTATGACCCCTTCAAAATCAGTAAACCGACCATCAAAAGCCTTTCGGTCGAGAATGGTTTCTATCATTTTCAGGTTTTCCCTGAACAATGGAATGGCATCGTCTATCTTCTGACAATCTGCCAGGGATTCCGATAGGGTACTCATTCGGTCGACGTCCTTCTGATTCCAGCGTTTATTTTTTTGCCATGCTTCAACCTCCGATTGGGTATCCTGCTTATTGCCCTGATAGAATACAACGATCGATTTCATCAGATTCTGATCCCAGTCAAATGTCTCGAAGGACAGTTCTTCCTCCTTTTTTTGATACAGCAAAGGCGCATCGGATACCGCAGCAGCTACATCATAACCCGATCCCTTCTGCGTGTCAAAATACAATTCAAAAGGAGACAGTTCTGCCCATTCCGCCAGGTTGGCAATCAGGGTAGAACTCGATCCCAGCCCCCAGTCCGGATCAAATTCGAGTGCAGAGGTGACCTTGTACTTTTTCCATTTGGAGAGGAAATCCGAATTGAGTCGGGCAGCGGATTGGATCAGATTTTGGATAAACCGGGATTTCCCTTCGTCTGACGTTTTTTCCACCGAAAAATCAATGAGGTTGAGCTTGCACTCAAACCATTTTTTTCCCTGATGGTCCATGCTGACCCAGTGAACTTCTGCCCCCTGGCCTTCACTCATCTTTAGAGACTGACCCCATTTGAGGGGTACAGCAAGTCCGACAGCACCCTCCAGGATCAGGTATTCCCCTGTGATTAAAAGTTTTCCATGGGAGTAGGTTTTCAAGGCGATGGTTGTAGCTTTAAAAAGTCCGCAAAATGAGGCCTAAAGTTAACAGTTTTTTGATAAATGACTCGCTTGTGTGGCATTTTAACCCAATACAACGCGGAGTTTTTTCCTAAAATAAAATTAATACGTCGTTCAAGCTCCCCTATCCGGGTCTGAAGTAAATGTACACCGCTTTTTTTCAATTATTAGACTTCCCTATCGAGGTGGTTTATTCACATAGGTGAACTTCTTTCATTTCTTAGTTCGATACCTTTGCCATTCAACAAATGATATCAGGACAATGAAATATAAAGTAAAAGTTCTATTAGCCAGTACCCGCCCCGGACGCAAAGGTCCCGCTTTGGCGAAGTGGATCGTAGACGTGTTGGAAGAATATTCGGAGTTGGACGTCGAACTCCTCGATCTGAAGGATGTCGATCTTCCCTTCCTGGACGAAGCAGCTCATCCGCGTCTGAAGCAATACCAAAACGACCACACCCTTCTTTGGAGCGAAACCATCGATGAGGCAGACGCGTACGTATTTGTTACCGCCGAATACAACCACGTCCCACCGCCCACCTTACAAAACGCATTGAATTTTCTGCATCAGGAATGGGCGGAAAAACCGGTTGGATTTGTGAGTTACGGTGGAGTTTCCGGTGGAACGAGAGCGGTAGATGCTCTGATCCCCGTGCTCACCACGCTGGGAATGATGCCCCTGCCACAAGCGGTGAACGTTCCGTTTTTCGCCCAGTACATCGATGAAAACCACCACTTTCAGCCGACTGAAGTTCAGATTCAGGCAGGCCACAACATGATTGACCATTTGATTCGATGGACCGCGGCGCTGAAACGGATGCGGGAAAACGAGAAATAGTTCCCTCCGCGATTTAGGTTAGGTAGTGACATTGCTGAGATGGTCGTCCGGAACCAGGTAAGATGGAGGCGTTAATATAATTTCCTTTAAATTTGGACGTAAGATGGGATATGACGAACCGTCGTCCTATTTTGCAAATCTTATATTACTAGAACATCATTACAAAACGACTCATATGCCTTCCAAAATTCAGATTTTCACGCTTGAAAACGACACCGTTCGATTTGACATTACCAATTATGGAGCCCGTTGGCTCAACGCTCATGTCCCCGATCTTCAGGGCAGAACCGTGGACATTTTGCAGGGGTTTGATACCCTGGAAGAATATCTCCGCTACAACAATTTTTACGGAACGATCTGCGGACGCGTGGCCAACCGAATCGCAGAAGCCCGGTTTACACTGGATGGACAGACCTATCATCTGACCCAGAACGTTCCCGGAGCCACCCTGCACGGAGGACCGGGAGGATTTCATACCAAAATATGGGAAGTTCTGGAATCTTCTGACAATCACGTGGTCTTTCAGTACATCTCCCCGGACGGGGAAGAAGGGTATCCGGGTGAATTGACAGCCCGGGTCACTTATACCCTGGTCGGGCCGCAGTCTCTCCATCTGGATCTGGAAGCATCTGCTGATCAGGCAACCCCGGTCAATCTGGCCCATCACCCGTTTTACAACCTCGCCGGGCACCAAACCGGACATCTGAAACATCATTTTTTCCGGGTGAACGCGGACTATTTTTATCCAATGGATGAATATTTTACCATCGATGAGAAGAAGACTCCGGTAGACAATTCCCTGTTTGATCTGAGAAAACTCCGTAAAATATTCCCCTACCTCAATGATGATCACCCGCAAATTCAGCTCGCCGGCGGATACGATCACAATTTTGAATTGAATGATTACCGGAAGGGGCATCTCCGTGAGGCAGCTCACATATGGGAAGAAACCAGTGGCCGATCGATGAAGATCCATACCACCTTGCCCGGCATGCAGTTTTATACCTGCAATTCCTCAGGAGGACGTCCCGGTAAGAATCAAAGCCAGTATCCCAAGTGGGGCAGTTTTTGTCTGGAACCGCAGTATTTCCCCAACAGCCCCAACGTGCCTTCATTCCCCGACACGATCGTACGTCCCGGAAATCCCATCAAAGATTCGGTGATATATGAATTTGATCAGCAAAAATCATTATAATAGATTTTTTGAGAAAATGGTGAGGGTGGGGAAAGCTGGAAGTTGAAATCCGGCGGAAACTTTATTAATTCGTGATAATATGTCCGATATTTCGATAGACATCAACTGTGATATAGGGGAGACAAGCATCGTACAACTCCCCGACCAAATAAAATTTCTGGATTATGTCTCCAGTTGCAACATCGCCACGGGGTTTCACGCGGGAGATCCCTATACGATGCACACGATCATCCGCAAAGCCGTCGAAAAAGGTGTAACCGTCGGACTGCATCCTTCTTATCCGGATAAAGCCAATTTTGGAAGGCGGTCCGTGATCATGACCGATGAGGAATTGTACGCCAGCCTGTTATACCAGGCAGGATCCATGGAGGCGATGTGCACCCTGGTAGGTTCCAGGCTTCACCATATCAAACTCCACGGTGCGCTGTATCACGATGCCCATCAACAGGAGAAAATTGCTTCAGTAGTGATTCGATTTTTGCGCCATTGGCCGCAAACCCTGATAATATATGGTCAGAATCCCAGCATCCTCCATCAAATGGCCGACCATTATGGCTTGCCCTGGGTGACAGAGGCCTTTGCGGACAGACGGTACGATGACGATGGCCGGTTGATCAGCCGGGAATCTGAAGAAGGGGTGATCCACGACTTGAATTCGGTCGTTCAGCAGGTCATCGGCATAGCTCGTGATCAGATGGTTTATTCCCTGTCCGGCAGTAAAATCGATATAAATGCCGGGACGATCTGCATCCATAGCGATCATCCGGGATCATTGAACCTGGCCGGCCGATTGAAATCTACCCTGTTACATTATGGAATTTCCATCAATCCTCCCACGCTATGAAATCGACAAAATCCAGGATCTATGCTTTGTCCGAAAACTCGCTGACGCTCCAGTTGGATCCCGTGATTTCAGAAAAACAAATCCGGTTCCTTTACCAGCTGCAATCCACCATCCTGAAACAGAAATGGCCTGCTGTCTACGAGGTTCTGGTAACTTTTTATGAACTATCCGTATTTTTTGACTTCAACTCGATCCCATATGAAGAATTGGAGAAAAAAATTCTCGATTTATATGAAGAGAAGCAGACAAACCAGGAATATGAAACTCAGGGGGTGAATCGATTTCTCCTGCCCGTATGCTACGAAGAGGAATTTGCCCTGGACAAAGATCGGCTCCAAAACCATACTGGTCTGCCTTTTTCCGAAATCGTATCACTCCACCATCAGGGAAATTACCTTTTATATATGATCGGTTTTTTGCCCGGGTTTATGTATCTCGGTGGATTGGATGAAAGAATAAATTGCCCCAGGTTGGAAAATCCCCGGGAAAAAGTATCCGCCGGCTCGGTGGGTATCGCCGGACAACAAAGCGGTATTTACCCCATGGACAGCCCCGGGGGCTGGAATATCATCGGACGAACTCCCCTGACCTTATTTGACTACGAGTGGTCGAGCCGAACAAATACGGAGGACGATTATTTGACGATTCATCCGCTGGATCAGATCCATTTTACTCCGATTTCCAAATCCGGGTTTGAAGAATTACAAGGAATGAACATTCTGGAATATCAGTCCATCTTACCCGGTCACCATAGTATATGAGCATAATCATTGAAAAGGCAGGTTGGCAAACCCTGGTCATGGATCAGGGCAGGAAATTTACCCGGCATCTCGGTATTCCCGTCTCCGGTGTCACCGATTTGTTCCAGTACTGGTGGGCCAATGGACTGGTGGGTCATAGCAATTTTAACAATTCCGGTCCTCCCGTACTGGAAATGAGATCTGGTCCCGTAGAAATTATTTTTGAGACGGCCCATAGGTTTGCTCTCACGGGTGCTGGGGGAGAATTTTCATTGGATGGAGTCAGGATCCAAAGTCACAAAACGTGGCAGGCCAGCCCAAACCAGATCCTTCGGATCGGTTCCATCGATCGAAACGGTACGGTATATCTTGCGATAGGAGGACAATGGAACGTGGACCGGGTCTACGAAAGTGCTTCCGCAGACGTACTCAGTCCGTTTCCCGGCACCTGTGGTCAAATGATCAAAAATAACACCAGGTTGGAAATCATTCCCGGGGAAAAATGGAGTGATCAAATAAAAGACAGTCCGGAATATATAAAACCCACTTCTCCTGCTATCGAAAATATATTACGTATGACCGCCGGTCCGGAATTGGAACGCATCGAAGCTCCTAAAAAATCTTTAATCGATGAGCCTTTTGTCATCTCCCGGACGAGCAACAGAATGGCCTACAGACTTGAAACCGAAAAACGTCCCGATTTCAATCAATCCTCGATGATTTCTTCCGCTGTCCTGCCAGGTACCTTACAATGGCCCGTAGGAGGTCAGCCTATTTTACTGCTCCCCAATTGTCAGACCACGGGAGGCTATCCCAGAATTGGCCGGGTCATCGATGCGGATTATTGGAAACTGGCTTACCTTGGTCCCGGAGATTCCATTAGATTTAAGTGGGTTAGCCGGGACGAGGCTCTCTATTTACGTCAGTATCAAATGGGGCAATTTACGCAAGCCTGGAATCGGACATTTGATTTTCCGATAACGCATCATTTGCTGATGTACTGATGATGCTGCTGGTTCGCTGTGGTATAAGGATATTCTCTCAAACCCGCTTCCAGACAGTCCAGGGCCTGAGTAAGATCCGGCAGATCCAGGACATAGGCCAGTCTGATCTGGTCCATACCCAATCCTTCCGTGGCATAGAAACCATTTCCCGGAGCGAGCATCACGGTTTTGTCCCCGAGTCTGAAATCGGTCAGCAACCATTTACAAAAATGCTCGGTATCATCTACCGGCAATTTGGCAAAAATGTAAAATGCTCCCTCTGGTTCATTAAGGGTCACACCGGGAATTTTCGTCAGTCTTTCTACGACGTAAGCTCTTCGAGACCGGTATATACCTACCATGGAATCCATGAATTCTTCCGGCGGATTGATAATTTTTTCGGCGTATTTCTGTCCCAGGACGGGTGGACTCAGCCGGAGCTGAGCGTACTTCAAAATCATATCCCTGATCTGTGCGTTCCGGGTCACGATACTACCAATACGGGCACCACAGGCATTGTATCTTTTGCTTATTGAATCGAGAATGATGACCCGATCCTGAATGTGTTCCATCTCCAGTACGCTGTAGAATTCCGTTTCGTAACAAAACTCCCGGTATACTTCGTCTACTATTAGGAACAAATCGTATTTCAATACGAGTTCGGCTAGTTGGAGGAGCATTTCTCTCGAATACACCTTTCCGGTCGGATTATTGGGATTACAGAGCAACAAGGCTTTGGACCGGGGGCTGAGGACCGATTCAAAATCTTTCATGGTCGGTATCGGAAAGCCCTCTTCAAACGGGGTATAGATCGATTTGATGTTGACGCCCGCCAT
>CALEIL010000042.1 GCA_937876435.1 uncultured Bacteroidota bacterium | reverse complement strand
ATGAGTATAGCCGGGGTTCTATGATTGAGGAGCAACGATGAGATGGCTCAAAAGAGCCCGATAGCCTGGACCGTTTAGATATTGACAGGTTATGAGCATCTTCAAATGAAATCAAGCTTTACAAGGTTCGAAAAAGGTTAAAACACTTAAATTACCCTTAATTTCCATTCAGGTCATTTTTTCTCAAAGATTTTAATTAACTTATCACTCATTATATAAACGTATAAAAACAACTACTATGGCAATTGTAAAAGTAATCGAAGTGATTGGATCAAGTGAAACCAGTTTTGATGATGCAGTCAAAAATACCGTAAGAGAAGTAGCCAAAACAGTGCGCAACATTGATTCAGTGTTTGTGAAAGATATGAAAGCTCACGTGAGTAATGGCGAAATTACATCATATGGCGTGATCTGCAAAGTGTCGTTCCGAGTAACCGATGGTGTGTAAAAGTTTATGGCCTTGAAAGGAAAATTCAACTGAAATCAGAATAGGAACCGGTTTTAATGGCCTGCTCTCCAGGGAGCAGGCTTTATTTAACCTCCCAGGTTGGCAATATCCGCACTGATCAACTGATCGTATCGTCCTCCAAACGGTCGGTAATAGGTCAGCAATAAATAGAAATTCTCGGTCTCATTGGAGTTCCCTTCCAATGCATTGAAATCCACAGCCTGCTCATCACCTTCCCCTACTACGTATATATAATCATACCTTCCCTGTTTCATCAGCACGGTACCTTCGTATTGTCCTTCCCCGGTATTATAGGTCAGTTCAAAACGGGAATCCGGCATAAAATTGGTAAATCCACCGGCCACAAACACACGGTCGTTTCCACTCATTTGTGGAACATCCAATCTGAAATCTACTTCTACGTATTCCGAGGTAGTGCTCACATTGCCTGCAAAGTTCCGTTGGTTATCGATCACAAAATTGCCGTTCTGGTCCCGTTCCAGAAAATAATTTCGACCTGCTCTGGAACCTTCGACCTCTTTGAGTACTACATATCCATCCTTGAATTCTGTGATTTCTGCGATACCAAAGCTACGGTATCCCAGATTTCGAATATCCAACGGTCGAAAATCCATTCCCCCAGGGAAAACTATTTTTCCCCGCCAGTCAAATTCCAATACATCACCAAAAGCATTTCGGGGTGCAATATTGGGAATGCTTCTTTGCCAATGCCCGTTTTGTAAAATGGTCACCGTCACATCCTGGACCGGATTGGAGATCTGAAAATCTTTAAAATTGACGGTGAGTTCCAATTCCTGATGGGTTCGCATCTGAGCTACCCTGGAAGGTCTGTTGAGTTTGGCAGAAGCAAAAACCTTCTTGTCCACGACCATAAATTTTCTGATAAGTACCACCTCATCTGTATTCTCATCGTATATCGTAATAAGATAATTTCCACTTATTTTGGGGGTGAGTCCATCTCCGGGGAACCGAACTTCATAGTGGACATAATCGATATGGGTCTGATTGGAAAAAACATAGTTATTGATGAGTTGATCATTGATGCCTTCCAGATATTCTATCTCCGTGAGATCCGAAGGATTCCAGTTTCGGTCACAATGCTGTAACTTGAAACGATAATACCGGGCATCTTCCGCCAGGTCATCAAACATCAATATCAAACCATTTTGATCTCCAAGATTCATCACCGGTAGTCCGTAGATCGTACCGGGAACCGTCACCTTGACCGAATAGACAGAGGGTGCTGTATATTCCTGCCCATTCAGTGAGAATAAGCTTATCATTATCCCTAAATAAACAAATAGTACCTTTTTATGCATATCGAAAGATATGGCTTCCTTTTGAAATTTCATAATACAGACTAATCCTCCAGGAAATTATTTCATTGGCTTTCGGTGCAATTCTCATTTGACGGATCAAACCCCAGGATACTAAATTGCCTGACCCCAAAAAACATAGACCGTCTGAAGCTTCACATAGCTTTCGTTAAATGACACTCACGAATGGATTTCCTTTCATATAAAAACGCCATAATTTCTCCTTCCATTCTTCCGCATAGTCCACTCCTATTCTTTTAGCCTCAGTGATATCCTCAGTAGAAATCTCGATTCCCGGTTCCAGCCAGATTCCGGTTCCGGCTTCCTTACCCAATTCCAATCCATTGAGTTGACGGGTAATGCCCAAAGCCTGACACAATTTTCCAGGTCCACTGGTCAAATCACGATCCCGGATGGAAGGGCCCCTCCGTCGTTTCATTAATTCTATTCCTGATTCCGGTTGCAAGGCACGGACCAAAATGGCGTGAGCAGTGTCGGCGGGTCCAGAAACAACGTTGAACAAACAATGAATGCCGTAGCAGAGATACACATAAGACACGCCCCCTTCACAGAAAATAGTTTCAGTCCTGGACGTTCGTCGTCCGTTGTAAGCATGACTGGCTTTGTCTTCTGGTGCCCTGTATGCTTCGGTTTCGACAATAATACCCGAAGTCAGTTGTCCGTCTATCGATGTGCAGAGTCTGTATCCCAATAGCTGACGGGACAAATGGACCACATCCGGACTTCTGAAATCTATATCCATGCACTTGAACGATTCCCTACCTACGCTGATAATTTGGTGATTCCTTGGTAATTGTAATATCGTGAGGATGGCTTTCGGTAATACCCGAATGGGTAATTGAAACGAATTGTGCCTGCTGAAGAGCCAGTATATTGGATGCGCCGCAATATCCCATTCCCGCGCGTAAACCACCTATGTATTGGACCATAACTTCCCCGAGGTTCCCTTTGAAAGAAATCCGTCCCTCGATCCCTTCAGGTACCAGTTTTTTGATATCGTCCTCTACATCCTGAAAATAGCGATCTTTGGACCCGCGATTCATGGAACTTATGGATCCCATACCCCGGTAGGTTTTAAATTTCCGACCTTCGTAAATGATAGTTTCACCAGGGGCCTCATCCACGCCGGCAAACAACGAACCGGCCATTATGGTATCTGCACCTGCCACGATGGCTTTGACGATGTCTCCCGTAAACCGGATGCCTCCATCTCCGATGATGGGGACACCCGATGAAGCGATGGCCTGTCTTGCTGAATAAATAGCGCTCAATTGTGGAACACCAACACCAGCTACCACCCGGGTTGTACAAATACTCCCTGGACCAACCCCCACTTTTACAGCATCTACTCCTGCTTCAACCAGAGCCAAAGCTCCTTCCCCTGTAGCGACATTTCCTCCCACGACCTGCAAATCCGGAAACTCTGATTTGATCATACGAATGGTATCGAGGACTCCTGCCGAATGGCCGTGTGCCGTATCTACCGTGATCACGTCGACGTCGACGTCCCGCAATGCGGTAATCCTTTCCAGGGTATCCTTCGTCACTCCCACGGCTGCTCCGACCCGCAACCTGCCATAATTATCTTTGCACGAATTCGGATAGCTCTTGACTTTGGACAAATCTTTATAGGTGATGAGTCCTATGACCCGGAAGTTTTTATCTACGACTGGCAGTTTCTCAATCTTATTTTTCTGCAGAACCACCTGTGCTTGTTCCAGATCCGTATCCCCCGGAACCGTAATCAGGTTGTCCTTAGTCATCAATTCGTATACTTTTTTGTTGGGATTGACTTCAAATCGCAGATCCCGGTTGGTCAGAATACCCACCAGTTTTCCATCGGCTTCCGTGATCGGAATCCCTCCGATCTTGTGTTCCTCCATGATTTTTTGTGCCACCCCGATGGTAGCATCGGGAGAAAGCGTTACGGGATCCAGGATCATTCCACTTTCACTCCTTTTCACAGCACGAACCTGTCGGGCCTGCTCCTCTATTGTCATGTTTTTGTGAATAAATCCCAGTCCACCCTGTCGTGCTATAGCAATGGCCACTTCCTTTTCGGTAACCGTATCCATAGCGGCACTTACAATAGGTACAT
>CALEIL010000041.1 GCA_937876435.1 uncultured Bacteroidota bacterium | reverse complement strand
ATATTAAAACCTTCCCCAATCCGGGTAAAGAGCGACATCACCATCCTTTCTCTGATCGGATCGATGGGCGGATTGGACACCTGCGCAAAAAGGTGTTTAAAGTAATTGGAAATATGCTGGGCCCGGCTGGACAAAACCGCAATGGGGACATCGGATCCCATCGAACCGACCGGATCCTTTTTGGTCCGAATCATGGGCTGCAAAATAACCCGGATGTCTTCCCGGGTCAATCCATGGAGTTTTTGTTTGCGTAGCAAGGTCCGTTCATCCAATTCGATGTATCCCGGAACGTGCAAATGAAGATCATTTAGGTTCACGGTATGATCATCCAACCAATTTTTGTATGGCAGCCGCTGGCAGATTATGCTTTTCAATTCATCATCACCGATAATCTTTTTGAGATCCATATCTGCAATCAACATACGCCCTGGTTGCAACCGGCCTTTGAGAACCACCTCTGCCTGATTGACCGGCAAAGCGCCCGCTTCCGAGGCTACGATCAGCGTATTATCTTCCATCAGGCAGTATCTCGAAGGCCTCAGACCATTCCGGTCCAGCGTGGCTCCGATCAGAATACCATCCGTAAAACAGATTGAAGCCGGGCCATCCCACGGCTCCATAAGCTGGGAACTGTATTCATAAAATGCTTTTTTGTAATCTTCCATGTGGGGATCTTCCTCCCAGGCTTCTGGAATCATCAGCATCAGTGCATGAGGAAGCGAATATCCATTGAGAACGAGAAATTCGAGGACGTTGTCAAAAGAACCGGAATCCGACAGACCGGCCCAGACTATTGGCTTGAGTTTCTCGAGTTCGTTTTCGGAGAAAACCTCCGATTTGATGATGTGCTCCTTGGCTTCCCACCAATTGATATTTCCCTGAATGGTGTTGATTTCTCCATTGTGTGCGATGGATCGGAAAGGCTGAGCCAATCGCCATTTGGGAACCGTATTGGTCGAAAACCGCGAATGGATCAGGGCCATTGCTGATGTAAAATCCAGATCGGAGAGATCCAGGAAATACTGTTTGACCTGATAGGTGGTTAATTGTCCTTTGTATATGATCGTCTTGTAGGACATGGAACATATGTAAAACTGATCCACGGTCTGAGGAAAAGTCTGCCAGATATTGTGCCCTGTGAATTTACGCAGGACGTATAACCGTCGTTCGAGAGTCACCGGATCGAGTTTTTCCTTGGGTTTTACAAATACCTGTTCGATCCTGGGCTCCACGCTTCTCGGCATCGCTCCGATGACATCGTGGTCAACCGGTACTTTCCGATAGCCCAGGAGCTCGAATCCTGACTCATCGATATAGTCATTAAAAAGGATCCTGCACTGATCCCGCAAATTCTTATCCTTTGGAAAAAATAACATTCCCACTCCGTAATCCCCAAAGTCCGGCAAATCGATTCCCAGCTCCCGGCATTTCTTCACAAAGAAATCGTGCGGGTTCTGAAGCAATATTCCGGCTCCGTCTCCGCTTTTGGGATCCGCTCCGATAGCTCCCCTGTGCTCCATACAGCTCAACATGGACAACGCATCCAGGACCAGTTTGTGGCTCTTTTCTCCATTGAGATTGGCAATTAATCCTGTTCCGCAGGAATCCTTTTCGAGTTGTGGTGTGTAGAGACTTTTATTGGGATTGGGTATCTGCATGGTATTCTTCATAGACGTGAGAAATTTCCTATCGTGAATTAAATGGCAAAAATAATAATAATGATGGAAAATGTGGTGCACATTCTTAATCTACGGCCAATATTTCTGCCAGGAACTATAACTAACCGACTTTAAATATAACCATTAATTTGGCAATTGTTCATTATTATCATTTCCCGGATTCCGTTTTTGAATTTAAAATTTCGCTCACAGGGGTACACATATGTCATATTAACGGAGGAAACGAGGGACAGGAAAAAAGCAGAAAAAATTTTTTTGAAAATATATTACGAAATATTTGCATATGTAAATACCTCATCATATATTTGTTTCAGAAACACATTATAAATATCTATAATATAAAATACAGAGCCCTGGTTGGGGCATAAGAAAAATTCTAGTTTAGGTTCTTTTAGGTTTTTTCATTCACAGAGTCAAGTTCATCCGAACTTGACTTTTTTTTTGCCCTTGTTTGACCTCCTCCCCTTCCCGGACGTTGGCCGCAGGAATCAGGCTGAGTGGCGGGGACAGCTGTGACGCCCACAACAGGACTCTGATAGATTTTATAAAAAGTCTGACTACTCACACATATTTGCATTTAGCATAATATGTACCTTTAATACAAACACCGTACCAGTTGATGAATGAATCCCGCATTCCTGAAAAAGTATTTTCAAAAACACAGTTCTCTGGACCAGAGTGAATCAATCCTGAGAATTCACCAAAAAGATCTGGGCTTTCATACGACTCCTCAGGACGACAGTTTCGTCCGCACGGACGAGGACCGCCTCCCCTCCTCCTACCCGGAGTTCCTGGTGTTGTGATGCGATCATAAAACAATTGCAGGTCGAAAATATAAGAGTCACGTGTGATGTTTTTACAGAATACTCCTGATACGGCTGTAATCCGATCACCGATAGTTGGAATTCATCTACCGGAGGTGTAAATACAATTTTGGAATCATCCGCTCGCTGGGGCTTGAGTTTGTGAACCGTCCGCTCATCAAACCGGACCAGTTGACTCAATGCCCTGGAATTGATAAACTTGCCAGTGAGGCCACCCCGTATCACGTTGTCAGAATTGGCCATGACCTCTATGTTCTGACCACGGAGATAGGCGTGTGGGATACCGCTGTTCTGGAATATGACTTCTCCCGGTCGGAGAAAGACCAGATTCATCAGGTAAAACGATATGATTCCCCGATCGATCTTCGTCGAGGTACAAAACCGGTCGATCGCCCGCCGGGCCCAGTAATCGGGATTCATCGGATCGTCCGGCACGTCGCTCTCGAGCAATCCATCGACGAACGGCTGTAGCAGTTTGTTGATCCGTTTCTGGGTTTGTTCCATGTACCAACGGTAAAAGTCAGGGAGCCCCATTTCCTTGATCTTTTTCAGTACCGGACTCAGCGAGGCTATGCCACTCAATACCCTGATTACTTCATCATCCGTTCTGAAATCGTGTAGCAGATAGAAATCGCTCAAGGCATACATGAGTTCCGGCTTGTGGTGACAATCCCGGAAAGTGCGTTTGCGTGCGCTGATACTGATGCCTTCTGCTTCTTCTTTCTGAAATCCTTCGATGGCCTCGGCCTCGGCGGGATGGATCTGAATGGACAACATTTCACTGACGTCCAGGATCTTGCACAGGAAAGGCAATTCATCGTTCCACCGTTTTCTCTCAGAAGGAGTGAGGAAATTATCCGGTGACGATTGCATCAGTTCGGCGAGGGAAGTGCCGCCAGTGGTCATGGAGGGACAGGATGGGTGCTGACCAAACCAAAGCTCAGCAAAAGGCTTGTCATTTTCATTGGTCAGACACATCAACCCGGATATATAATTTTTACCTCCCCAGGGATAATGCTGGACACAGCCTGTCAGTTTCCAAATAGTGTCTTTCGTCAGGACCGCCATTCTCTATACTTTTTCAACAAACTCAACGTAGACTGATCATGATTTACCGATGGCTCATCCAATTCCATCTCCTCCAATATTTGGGTAGCGAGTTTTTTGCCAAGTTCCACGCCCCACTGATCAAAGGAAAATATATTCCAAATCACGCCTTGAGTAAAAATCTTGTGTTCATACATCGCCACCAGCCATCCCAGACTTTGAGGCGTGAGCTTTTTGACCAAAATGGTGTTGGTGGGTCGTTCTCCACTAAATTCCTTAAATGGGGCCAAAAACTCAATCTGCCCCGGTGACATTCCATCCCGGGTCAATTCTTCAGTAACCTCTTCCCGGCTTTTGCCGACCATCAGAGCTTCGGTCTGAGCAAAAAAATTGGCCATGAGAATCTGGTGATGGTTAGCGATCTCGTGATGACTTTTTGCAAAACCAATAAAATCGCAGGGAATCAGTTTCGTTCCCTGGTGAATTAATTGAAAAAAGGCATGCTGGCCATTGGTCCCCGGTTCTCCCCAAATGACCGGCCCGGTCTGATAACTGATAGGCTCGCCGTTGCGATCTACGCTTTTACCGTTGCTCTCCATATTCCCCTGTTGAAAATACGCCGGAAATCGGTGCATGTACTGGTAATAAGGAATGATAGCTTCGGTTTCTGCTCCGAGAAAATTGTTGTACCATATGCCAATCAGCGCAAGCGTTACCGGGATATTATCCTTCACCGGAGTTTCCCTGAAATGGGTATCCATTTCGTGGAGTCCTTGCAGAAAGTCAAAAAAATGATCAGGCCCAATAGCGCACATGACTGGCAAGCCAATCGCTCCGGATACGCTGTACCGCCCCCCTACCCAATCCCAGAATACAAACATATTGCGCCGGTCAATGCCAAATTGGGTGACTTTTTCTTCATTGGTGGAAACGGCTACGAAGTGCCTGGCGACATCCTGGTCTGCTGCCCCTTTGTCGAGGAGCCATTGCCGGGCAGAATATGCATTGGTCATGGTTTCGATCGTGGTAAAAGTCTTGGAAGAAACGATGAACAATGTCCGCTCCGGATCCACTTTATGGAGCACTTCCTGCAATTGATTTCCATCGATATTGGAAACAAAATGACAGGTAATTCCAGTGGTATGATAGGGGGTCAGGGCCTCATAAGCCATGACTGAGCCGAGATCCGATCCGCCTATTCCTATATTGATCACATCGGTTATCCGTTCGCCGGTGTACCCTCGCCATTGGCCATCGGTCAGATCCCGGACAAACTCCGCCATCCTGTCGAGCACTCTCCAGACTTCCTGATTCACGTCTTCGCCGTCCACGATCATCTCCTGTCCGCGAGGCATCCTTAGGGCGTGATGCATGACACTCCGACCTTCTGTTTCATTGATCCGGCCACCTTGAAAAAAAGCATCTTTTGCCTGGTCGAGTTCGCATTGGTCAGCCAGACTGTGTAGCAAATCCAGCGTTTCATCATCCACCAGGTTCTTGGAAAAATCCAGGTATAGTTCCTTGAAGGAGAGCGAATAACGGTCCACGCGGCTTTTATCCTTAAAATAATCCAGGATTGATTGACCCATTAAAGTTTCGGCTTTATCCCTGAGCTTATGCCAGGACAGGGTATTTTCAGGGTTTATTCTTGGAAGCATAGGTATTGGTTTTTTTCACACATAAAAATTGATCGTTCTGGTACGCTTGAACCCGCCTGCCTTCTACAGGCTCAAACGATTTAATGCGCAATGTTGGGCAGGATTGACCGATCCAGAACGTCCCAGCTATACAACGCTGGATGAGGCAATCCATTATCGTTCCAACACCACAAATATATTTCTCGAAAATTTTTCCGATACTCTGTGGCATTTTTCTTTCACACGGATCAGTAAGGAATTATCAAAATCCTGCCGTTCCAATATCTCAACCAGGGTATCCAGGTCCATTTCCAATTCACTGACGTACTGCAAAAACGAAGCCGAAGTGTCCCGGACGGTCACAATCCGTGAAATACTCCCCACGGGCATTTCGGAAAGAGTCTTCCTCGAAATTTTTTCAAAATGGCCCTGATTGTCCGGAATCGGATCCCCATGTGGATCCTGGATAGGGAAACCCAGGAATTCATCGAGCTTTGAGATTAGTTTTTCTGAATGAATATGTTCCAGCTGTTCTGCCACCTCGTGGACTTCGTCCCAGGTAAATCTAATGTATCATAAAGAAAGGTTTCCCAGAGCCGATGTTTCCTGATCAACTGCAGGGCAATATTCTCTCCTTTTTCAGTCAAACTGATCGCTCCGTATTTTTCATAGTCCACCCATTCCTTATCCTTTAGTTTTTTGAGCATACTATTGGCTGTGGCAGGAGCTACGCCCACCGATTCAGCCAGTTGATTGGTGCCAATCCGACCTTCCTTATTGATCCATTTCAAATGGAGTAAACCCTTCAGATAGTCCTCCTCCTTTTTGGTGATATTGTAATTCATCTGTATTCCATCTTTTGCTGATGTCTGAATATTCTATTCCAAATGTATAAATAATCTGCGTCACCATAGAATCATAATACGCGAGGTATTCAAACTCCTAATCTAATGTTAAACAGATTCCGATTTTAATATGTTGGTGGATTTTGCAATATATTTATCTGCCAACCAATTGTTTGTGTTTAATAATTACCTGTGAAGATCAATTTTGTACATATTAATTTATTATTTCTCCATCTACTCATCGGCATGGCAACAGCCCAGGCGCAAAACAACACGGATTATTATATAGATGGGACGGTGACGGACCCGGAAGGAAACCCATTACCCTACGCCACGATAGAAATATACAGTACTGATTCCGTTTTGGTTGACGGTCAATCAACCCGGGACGATGGCTATTTCAAATCCGAAGTTCCAAAAGCCAACTATATACTCCGCATCAAGTACCTCTCCTATCAGGATCAGGTGTTCCGCATCGAAAATCTCGAAAATGCTGGTCCGTTCCGCATGGGAACTATTCAAATGACGGAAGGCGGGATGGTTCTGGATGAAATACAGATCAGCGCGGAGAGAAGTCAGATGGAACTCAAGCTCGACAAACGGGTAGTCAACGTCGGTTCCAACCTTGCCAATGCGGGAACCAACGTTGCCGATCTGCTCGATAATATTCCCTCCATTTCTGTCGACGTCGAAGGCGACGTGAGTCTGAGAGGGAGCCAGAACGTGCGCATCCTGGTGGACGGAAAACCATCCGGATTATTGGGCAACAACGTCGCTGATGCGCTCCGACAATTGCAGAGCGATATGGTAGAACGCGTGGAAATCATTACCAATCCATCTGCCAGGTACGACGCGGAAGGCGAAGTAGGAATCATCAATATCGTCATGAAAAAGGAAAGCCGGGAGGGATTTCATGGGTCGATCGATCTGACAGCGGGCAATCCAGACCGCTATGGAGCCGGGATCAATTTCAACCTCCGGAGAGATTGGATCAACCTATTTCTCAACGGAGGCTTGCATTACCGGAAATCTCCCGGCGAAGGTTCCACCTTTCAAAGATTTGACGGGCCGGAAGGAACTCAGATTTATGAAAGCGAATCAGACCGGTACCGCTCGGGATTGTCCAATCAATACCAGTTCGGAGCAGATTTCTTTCTCAATGAGTTCAACACCATTACCGCCTCAGGTGTATATCGTTTTTCGGACGGTGAAAACAGAAGCGAGATCAATTACAGGGATCTGGATCTACAGCACAATGTACTGGCCAGAAGCAGACGCGTAGACCTGGAAAACGAGGATGGAAACGATCTGGAAACCGCCATCAATTTCACCCGGACTTTTGCGGAGGAGGAACGAAAACTCACAGCTGATTTCAAATGGCTCCGCAATCTCGACGATGAAATATCCGATATCACAGAAAGTTTTCTCACTTCCATGGAAGACGATCTGCTGCAACATTCCTTTAACCGGGAAGGAGAAGAAAATTTCCTTTTTCAGGCAGATTACCTCGACCCCATCGGGAAAGATGGTCAGTTTGAAGCTGGTCTCAAAGCCAATATCCGGGATGTCAGCAATGATTTTCAGGTCACACAGTTGAATGAATTCGATGAATGGGAGATCCTTTCCGAATTTGATGATAATCTGACTTATTATGAAAATATCTACGCGGCCTATGCGATCTACGGCAACAAATGGAACAAATTCTCATACCAGTTTGGACTGCGGCTCGAACATTCTGACATAACCACCAGACTTGAAAATGAAGGAAGGGACAACAACCGCAAATACACAGACGTATTCCCTACCGCTCATTTTACCTACGAAGCCAACCCTGCAAACCAGTTCCAGTTGAGCTACAGCCGGAGATTGAGCCGGCCATGGTTCAGGATGTTGCTCCCGTTTTCCAATTTCAGTGACAACCGGTCACGTCGGGTTGGAAACCCCGATCTTGATCCGGAATATTCCAATTCACTGGAGACCGCCTACCTGCATTACTTTGACAAAGGATCGCTTCTAACGAGCGTTTATTACAGGCACCGAACCGGTGTCATTGACCGAATCAGCCAATATACCGAAGATGGGATAGAACTGGAAATCCCGGTCAATCTCAACACTCAAAACGCCTATGGAATCGAATGGAACATGAACTATGATTTTTTCAAATGGCTGCAGTACACCCTGAGTCTCAATTTTTATCAGGCCATCACCGATGGAATGTATCAGGGCCGAAATTATCACAGTAATTCCAAAACTATGGAAGGGGAAACCAGCGCCAAATTTAAATTCCCTAAGGTGTTCGATGTACAGGTGTCATTTGATTACCGGGCACCCCGTACCACTACTCAGGGTAGAAGAAATGCCATTTATTCGATGGATGTCGGTCTGTCCAGAGACGTATTCAACGGAAAAGGAACCGTGACCCTGTCGGGCCGGGATATACTCAACACCAGAAAGTATTCCGGATATTCGGAAGGGCCGGATTTTTATTCTGAGGAAGTTTTTGTGTGGAGAAACAGGCAAATCACTTTAAATTTCAATTACAGGATCAATCAACAAAAGGCGAACAAGCCTGAGGGAAATGAACAGCAAGGTGAAGGAGATGATTTTGGGTTCTGACAATATTTTAATTAGTTTAGCCCTCAAATTTTGGAATTCAACTAAATCATCGAACAATGCGAATAATTACCTGGAATGTGAATGGCATCCGTGCTGCCATGCGAAAAGGCTTTGATGAAAAACTACAATTACTTGACCCGGACATCATCTGCCTTCAGGAAACCAAGGCACAGGATGATCAGGTGGCTGAAGCTCTACGGAATATCGAAGGCTACCACGTCAGTTACAATTCAGCGATCCGGAAAGGATATTCCGGGACTTGCATTCTGAGCCGGACCGCTCCCGACAGCGTCATTGCAGATATAGATATGGAGGAGCACGACCAGGAGGGTCGGGTACAACTGGCTAGTTATGAAGATTTCAATCTGGTCAATGTCTACGTTCCCAACAGCGGAAGTCAGCTCAAACGTCTCGAATACCGGGCGATTTGGGATATCGACTTTACCAACTATCTCAAAGAGTTAGTAGAGACTGAAAAACCGCTGATCGTGACGGGGGATTTCAACGTGGCGCATCAGGCGATCGATCTGGCCCGGCCCAATGACAATTACAATAAGACCGCGGGATACACCCAGGTAGAAATCGATGGGTTTCAGCGACTGCTTGACCTTGGATTTCGCGATCTGTATCGCGATCGATATCCGGATAAACAAGAGTTTACCTTTTGGAATCAACGATTCAGAGCCAGGGAACGGGGAGTAGGCTGGAGAATCGATTATTTTCTGGTCACCGATCAGTTGATCGAAAAATCGGTTGACGTAGAAATATTGGGTGATGTATTCGGCAGCGACCACTGTCCGGTACTATACACGATATTAGATTGAAAAAATGTTAACTTTCCCGGGCTGGGTGGTTGATTTGGTATAATAAGCCATTTGATCCTGCGTTTTACATTTTTTGGATATACAAGTATTAGCTACTTTTATTGCCACGACTCAACTCTGACTTCCATGAACAAAAGAAAGATCATCCTTTATTCAGCCGTTTCTCTGGATGGATTTATTGCCCGCAAAGATGGCACTTATGACTGGTTGCACGACGATGACTATGCAGAAGGGAAGGAAGATTATGGGTACGATCAGTTTCTGGAAGGAATCGACACGATTCTCATGGGGTATAATACGTACGAAGATATTACACGACATGCGGATATATTTCCCTACGACAGCCCGGCGAATTATGTATTTACACGGAAAAAAGACGTTCCGGAAGATCCCAATGTGACTTTTATCACCTCCGAAATAGTTTCATTCGTCCGGGATCTCAAAAACCAGGAGAATGGAAAAGACATCTGGCTGGTGGGCGGAGGTCAGGTCAATAGCATACTTTCCGAACACGATCTGATCGACGAACTGATACTGACTTACATACCCATTACCCTGGGTGATGGCATCAGGATACTCCATGGAAAGGAATTTGACAAACGCTACAAATTGACCAATTCGGTCGTTTATGAAAACGGATTTGTACAGCTTTATCTCACTCAGGTGCCCCCCAAGAATTGAAGTTATAGCCGCCAAATTTTCTCGGGTCGTTTTTCATTAATCTGATTTCAAGATCCTGATAGGCAATAATTTTCAAATTATATACTTTTATCATACATTAGCAAAAAAATCATGCTAATTTCACGTTAAAGTCATCGGGCTTGAACAGATTTACGACAATAATTGTCCACCTTTGTAGTTTTGATATTTAACTAATAGATCACATAAATCAATAACCATGAACAAATTTACACGACTAATTTTACTTTTTTCAGTAATGGCATTCAGCCTGAATGCTCAGGATTCCACGTACGTGCCCATGTTTGGAGAGCAATCCACGGTATGGTACCAGTACGTAGATCTGGGAGAAGCCGGGGGCAAAACTACCCTGAAGATTTATACAGACGGTGATACAACCGTAAACGGTGTTACCTATTACCGGTTGACGAATGACTGGTATTATGCCTCTGAAGATACCACGTATACGCAGTTGATCGGACATTTCCGGGAAGACGTTGAAGAGCAAAAAATATACAGTCTCAATTCGGCCAGTTCGATAAATCCTGAAACCGTGTACTACGATTTCAGTAAAGGCATAGGCGATACTCTCAGACTTGGCAGCGAGGGATCCACCGTACTGGTAGTCGATACCATCAACACCACCGTTATCGTTTGTGGCGACACCATAGAGACCGGTAGCCGGGTATTTCATTTGAGAAATGTGTCAGATGATTCACCCGCCACCTGGATAGAAGGAGTCGGGGCGATCACCGGATTGCAGGCTTACTACTACGATTTTGACTGCGGATCATTGGACGAAGCATTGGTGTGCAAAGCTACCAATGATGAAGTTGTGTACCATTTCAATCAAATCGAAGGATTCGAGGAATGTAATGTGGATATAGGAACATCCAATCACCAAAAACCACTGGAACTTGCCCTGAGAATATATCCCAATCCCGTAGCTTCTGAATTGCGAATCTCGGGTGATCCTTCCGAACTGGGAAATGCGAGATACAGAATCTTTAATTTGACCGGAAAGTTGATGAAAACGGGATACCTTGACTACAATCGCGAGACTACGCTCAACGTGTCCGGACTCAACAACGGAGCTTACATTGTGGAGATATACAATGCCAATAAAAACCTCCTGACCAATAAGAAATTCATCGTAGCGAAGTAACAAATTTTGTCTGATTTGGCTTAAAAGTTATACCTTGCGGCCCTTATAATATTTCTATATGGCCGTTTATATTGTCTTTTTGTTATTGGTGTTGGTTTGTATAGTACTCGACCTGGTCGTTATCAATAAGAGTACGCACGAACTTTCTAAAGCCAGAAAAAGAGCTACCAATGCTACGATAATATGGGTCACGATTGGGTTATTGTATTCCCTGTTTATCTATTTTGGATACGAAAACCATTGGTATGGGCTCGGCAATGAAGTGGGATTACCCACCGGAGGACGGACAGCTGCGATACATTATGTAACAGGATATTTGGTCGAGCTGTCCCTGAGTGTGGACAACGTTTTTGTCATGATACTGATATTTCAGTATTTCAAAATACCGTACTACAACCAGCACAAGGCATTGATATACGGGATTCTGGGAGCTATCGTATTTCGTGGAATCCTGATATATCTGGGCCATATATTACTACAGGAATTTTCCTGGTTCAATTATGTATTTGGCGCTATACTGATCTATTCTGCGTATAAGCTTTGGAAGGAGAATCCTTCAGAAGAAGATATGGCAGACAACAAAATGATTACTTTTCTACGGAAGATATTGCCGGTCATCAAGGATCCAACCAATCCTCATTTTATCACCAGGGTTCGGGGGATTCTTGTTGTGACACCGCTGTTCCTCGCTCTGATTATGATCGAGCTATCCGACATCATGTTTGCTTTTGACAGCATTCCGGCGATATTCGGGATCACGAGAGATCCATTTATCGTCTTCAGTTCCAACATTTTTGCCATTTTGGGGCTCCGTTCCTTGTTTCTTGTACTGACCTCCTTTCTGGACCGATTCAGTAATATCAAGTACAGCCTGGTATTTATTCTGTTTTTCATCGGAATTAAGATTAGCCTGGAACACGTCGTGGAGATCCCGACAGCCGTATCATTCCCGATCATTATACTGGCATTGGCGGTTGGAGTTTTAACCTCTGCTAAGAAGGCTTCCTAATCCATCATTTCAAAGATTGATGGAACCTATAAACGGAGCATTACCGCTTTCGCCCTGATTGTTGGACAAGAAATACACTGAGTAATATCAGAACAAAACCGATTAGTTGACGGGGTACAACCTCCTCCCCATCGAGCAGACCCCACATGATGGCCACGATCGGAATCAAATAGGTCGTTACTGAACCAAACACGGGATCGGTTTGCTGCACGAGTTTCCAGAAAAGCAACAACGCCATGGCCGTCCCCACTATCGACAATATGATGACAGCACCCAGGGAAATCCAGGCCTGTTCATCCGATTGCATCACAGATATAAAATCAGTGGTAAACAGATACCCCAGAGCAGGTATCCCGATCATAATAAAGCTGACCGAAGTAATATCCGTAGAATTGACTTCTTTCAAATAACGGTGGACAATATTTCCACTGATTCCATACAGAACAGAAGAAACCAGAATATACAGCGCACTCGGATTGAAGCCCATCGATGAAGACGGATCAATCATCAGAATGGAAGCCCCTATCAGTCCCAGGATGACCCCACAGGATCGTTTGGTGCTACCTTTCTGCTGAAAAAGGGTGATACCCCACAGATACGTGGAAAGCGGCGTCAGCGAAACCAGTATGCCGGCCGTTGAACTGTCCGTATTTTCCTGCCCCAGCGGGATCAAAAAGGATGGAATGAAACTACTGAATATGCCGATCGCCAGGACGTATCCCAGGTATCGACGGGGGATCCGCCGTAAAGCCCGGGCGGCAATGGGTATAAAAAACAGAAATGCAATTCCGATTCGCAGGGCTCCGACCTGCATACCCGAGAATGCCACCAGACCTTTTTTGATCAGGATAAATGAAGTTCCCCAAATCAAGGCGAGAAGAATCAGTGTGGACCAGTTACCCCAGGTTGGTCTCCCTGCAGCTTGATGCATGGTGCTAGATTTGCGCCAAATGTACGGATTTCCACATATCAAATGCATTTCCTTCCAAAAATTAAGAATCAAATTCCAATTGAGCGGCGTTGAATAGTGTCGAATTTTGAATTTTAAATTGATGGTAGTGGAAGCTCCAGCTTCTGCCGGGGATACAGCATTACTTCCTTACTCTTTTACTGAAAGGAGGCCTCCCTCCCGATGGTCAAGAGGTAAACCTAAGACGTCCGTATTTTCAAAGAGTATCTCTCCCGCTGATTTCGCAGATTTGCGCTGATCTTCTTTCATTCTTCTGCGACATCTGCGGGAGACCTTTCCCCTCTGCGGGATCTGCGGGATCTGCGGGAGACCCCCTCTACGACATCCCCGTTATCTGCGGGTGATTTGACCTCAATCCTGGACCGAACCACCCCGCTTGAACCAACCTACCCGAGATGGAAGGCACACCCAAAGGTGCCTTCCCTCAACTCAATCCTCTCCCAGCACCACCGCCGGTCCGCTCAGGGTCTTCCCCTTAGCCTGGATCAGATAGAAGATAACGCCTCGTCGGGGGATATCGATGGGAACGACGTCTCCACTATAGACATTTTGTTTGTATAGCAACTTTCTGCCCAGGTTATCGAAAATCGTGATGTCCAGCAAGCCATCGTATCCATTCTGCCGGAAGGATAATTCCCAGCTGCGAAATACCGGAACCAATTCACTTAAGCTGCTACGAACCGGACAATCCACAGCAATCACTTCCGAAAAGGCATGGCTGCCATCCAGGTCCACCTGCTTCAACCGGTAATAGATAATATGAGACAAAGGTCCTTTGTCCAGGAAGGTATATTGGATCGTATCCTGACTGTTTTGAGCACCATCGATGGTCGCAATGGACGTAAACGATATCTGGTCGTTGCTTTTCTGTACCTCAAAATATTGATTATTCAATTCGGAAGCCGTCGTCCACTCCAATAACACGCCATCCTGGGCTTCTAGGTATTGACCGGAAAAGGACAGTAATTCGATCGGATTGATGCTCCCCGGCGTAGCGGGTCCCGCCACCCAGGTGCCTGTCGAGTCGAGTTGCAATGACCATCCTACAGGGGTATTACCGCTCTCCTCGATCCCCACATCCAGGCTAGACATACCCAGTGCCGGACCATCCAGCGCCAGAATCACTCCTTCGTAACTGATAAAATCATAGACGATCGTATCGGTCTCGCTTTCGTACACAAAAGCGATCCCATCCGGACCATTCTGGAGCAAATCCAAGGTAGACCACACGTAAAAACAGGAATCAATATCGCAATTGGGTGTAATGCCGGAGAGAGACCGACCATTGGAGTCGATCACCATGCTGTCTGCCCCGTTGTAAAGGTATATCCGGTAATTGACCAAATTCTCCGGTTGTGGATGATGCATCACGATCTCGATAAATTCACCGGTATCGGAGCCTTGATTATCGTAATGAAATTCGTTTATGTATTGCGCAGAGCCATATCCGCTTACAAAAAGCGCCAGAACTGTGACCCACCGCGACGTATACGCAAACATATTGAAGGCTTTCCTACACCGCCCAATATAATACAATATGTTTTAATCACAAAATTTTATGAGGGAAAATTTAATACAAAGTTAAATAGACACTTTGGTACCCACATTTTTACCCGCCACGATATCGAGAATTACGTTGGGTCGGTTTCCATTGGCTATAAAGGTAGGAATATTCTTCGAGGCGGCACCTTTCGCTATTTTGAGTTTGGATGCCATGCCTCCCCTGCCTTCCGCCTCGCCTTTGATATTCTCCTGGATATATTGTTCTACGTTGTGATGCACCCTTACGTCGCTGATCACCTCAGATTTAACATCCTCAGGGTTTCCGGTATACAGGCCATCGATGTCCGTCAGCATGATCAGCATATCCGCCTGAATCAGTTCTGCGACCAGACTCGCAAGTTCATCGTTATCCGAAAACATCGATCTGGTCACCGATACCGCGTCATCTTCATTGGCGATCGGAATGACGCCTTCAGCCATCAGGCCCTCATAACAATTGATCATATTCTCCCGGTGGATACCGGGATTAAAATCCCTTTTGGTCGCCAGAACCTGGGCACATTTCATCCCGTAATCCCGGAATATATTGTAATACAACCGCATCATCCTGGGTTGGCCAATGGCCGAATAAACCTGTCTTCTGATGGTCTTATCCTTGATATGGCTTTTTCCCAGTACTTCCATCCCGGCGATCACCGAACCCGATGAAATCAATATACACATGATGTCGTCTTCATACAGGGCCGCTATCTGTCTGGCCAAATCATTGATGATGGGACGGACGATCCGATTGTCCCGGTTGGTCATGACATTGGTCCCTACTTTGATCACTATTCTTTGTTTGTACATAATCGTTTTTTATTGTAACAATCGCTCATCCTCCAATCTCCACAGCCCGGTGGAACGCCGCAAACGCTGCTTCCTTGATCTTGTCTTTCACCTGGTTGCTTTCCATAGAATCCAGGGCTGCCCGGGTGGTTCCTCCTTTTGACGCGACCCTGTTCATCCATTGTTCGGGGCTGAGGTCGTGTTGATTGAACAATTCCACCGCCCCGGCGAAAGTCTGCTGGACCAGCATCCTGGCTTCCTCCACCGAAAAACCCATTTCGACGGCCGCCTCCATCATGGACTGCATGAAATAAAATACGTAGGCAGGGCCACTCCCCGAAATGCCGGTGGATGCATCGATCGATTCCTCGTCTTTGACCTGGAGCGAGATTCCGGTGGTATCCAGCAATTTCTGCACGATCTTCAATTCCTCCTCGCCCACTTCCGGTGAAGTAGTGAAGGATGTCACTCCTTTACCAACCTGGGCCGGCAAATTGGGCATGGTCCGGATGACTTTCCGTACCCCGAGCTCATCCTGGATGGTTTTGATGGTCACCCCCGCCATCAAGGACACGAACAACTGATCCGGCCGGACGAGATCCCTGATGGATTGAAACAAATCGGAACTGTGATAGGGTTTGACAGCGATCAATACGATATCCGCTTTCCCGATGCAATTTTCTATTTGATCGTAGGCATCAAAATATTCGATATTCTCCAGGGATTTGACCTTGTCGGGTGCCGCATCCATGATGAGCAAATCCTTTTTTCCCAGCATTTTGGATTCGCCAATCGAGGTCGCGTACGTCAACCCCATATTTCCGGCCCCTACAACTAATACTTTCATCTTTAATAGATAATTTTGGTTTCTGGCCATTTATATAATACATTTTTTAAACATATGATCTGGCCGTAAAAGGTGCAAAGGTAACAATGTCTAAGGTAGCCTTCCGGAACACGCTGCATTAGCCACCCCATATGGACCAAAGTCGCCCTTATCCTAAATTTTTTTAAGGTTTGCACGCCGGAGATATCCCGAAAACCATTCCATCCTGTAAGTGGACATCAGTAGGTTGTGCCCAAAAGCGCATCTCGGAAATTCCGCCACCGCAAAAAGGGGATTTCCCGTAGTGTTAAGATTATCTAAAACTTTGAAATCCGTAATGCTTACAGCACCCCGCACTTTATTGTCCTTCATTTAGATTTTTGATCAATCAGGTTCATTACCTTTGCATGGTAAACCAATATTCATCAGGTGAGTCAATCCAATCCAGAAAGTATAAGCATCAACAAATTTATCAGTTCCACGGGCGTGTGTTCCCGCCGGGAAGCGGACAGGTGGCTCGAATCCGGCCGGGTTACGCTCAATGGGAAGACCGCTCACAAAGGAAACCGGGTAGAGCCGGGTGACACCGTGCTGGTCGATGGTAAGCCCCTGAAATCCAGACCACCGGAAATTTATATCGCGTTGAACAAACCCGTCGGAATCGTATCCACCACCGATTCCCGTGAATCCGCCAATATTGTACGATACGTGAATCATCCGCAACGCCTGTTCCCGATCGGCCGTCTGGACAAGGATTCGACGGGTTTGATCCTGCTGACCAATAACGGGGATATCGTCAATAAAATCCTCCGCGCCGGGAACAAACACGACAAGGAGTACATCGTCACCGTGGATAAAAACATCAACAACCGATTTCTGATCAATATGCGCAAGGGGGTGCACATTCTGGGAACCGTGACCCAAAAATGCATCGTGGAAAAATTGACGAACCGGCAATTCAGAATCATCCTGGTGGAGGGAATGAACCGACAGATCAGACGGATGTGCGAACATCTCGGGTATACCGTCCTGGAGTTGGAACGAATCCGGATCATGCACATCACGGTGGAAGGCCTGGCCAGGGGAGACTGGAGAGAGTTAAACGCTGCTGAAATCAGACGGATGAAAGAGCTGGTCTCAGATTCATCGAAAATCTAATACAACGCTGCTTCCTGCCCACGGATGGCGGGGCAAATGGACCGTAACATGGGTTTGGCGGATAGCCGGATCCCATCGGATTTTCGCCACGGATTCATCCTGGACTTCAGATAGACGCTGGGAGACGGAAAAATGCAGTTCCTCCAGTTTTCGGGAAGGGTCGGCCACGCAGATCGACCGGACCTTCCCATTGACATACCGGACCATCACCATCCCCGGATTTTCCATTTGAAGCTCCAGGTCCCGGGAAATAGACAATGTCCCTGGTTGGTAAAACACGGACTGGACCATCCCAAGCAACCGGTGCTGGACAGCCTGGAGTTCACCAGTGTTTGACAAAACCCTGATTACATCGGAATAGTCATGACTTTCCATATCCATCATGGAAACTGCTGGCACCACAAAGTAGGCGTATTGTTCATCCTGCGGCCCTGGACCATGATCGATCCAAAGTTTGAACACGTTCTCCGATAATTCTTCGACCGGCGAATCGATTTGCTGGTTGATGTCCGCCCAGGACCCGCTTTGCGTTTGATTGCTCACGTGCACCCGGGCTCCTTCGGGGAAAAAATAACCCACGCTGTCGTGCCACACCCATACCAGATCATCTCGTAGAAGCTTGCTCTGCGAAGTGATGGGGTGAAACTCTTCATCTCCGGAAATAAATACCGGTCCGTGGAGCCTGGACTGATTCAAAGTGGTGTTCACCGAAAATGCAGATGTGGACCGGATTGCAGCTCCGAGGCATACCCAGGCATCGTCAAAATAAAACCAGGATTTTCGAGCGGACAGGGAGTCTATTTCCTTGATATAATCAAAAGCAGCCGCTCCGTATTCGCCGTCGGAAACTCCGCCCACAAAATCAGTGACTCCCTTTTCCCTGATATCCTCCGCAGCCGGCATTTCAGGTTTTTGGACGATGGTGGTGCCCGGGATTCTCCTCCAGTCCCAGACCGGAAAAATATCGAAGTACTCTCGTCCGGTCCGCGATATAAAATTGGCCCCATCGCCCAGATAATGATTCTTGAGTCCTTCGCTATTGTACGGTGACTCCATATTCTGGTTGCGGGTAGAATACATCCGGGCGGAGGTAAAATACCCCGGGCGTTGATGAGACATATATTCGGTTTGCCAGAAAAATTTATTAAATCTCCTTTTGTTTTGTTCCTCTCCCTTCCTGATCGCCCTGATTTCCTTCAATTCATCCTGGCGGTACGTGGTGACCAACAACAGGTCATCAATAATCTCTGTGCCGAATGGCCTCAGCGCACCACCCCGGGAAACGGACCTGTTTTTGGCTCCCAAATCCGGGTATTTTCCATGAACCATCATTTTGCAGATCCCATCGAGAAAATAATCGACGAGTTGGTGGACCGCCGGTTCCCCAAACTGGAACCTGGTTCCTGAAACCAGAGCTGCCCATTGGGCAAATGCCTGAGCATACCCCAATCCGTAAGAAAGCGTGTTATTGACGCGGTCCTCCCGGTGGTGAAAACTGAAATCTACCTGCATCCCCCGTCCTTCCGAAAATTTGATTTCCCCCTCTATCACTCGGATGACCTGCTCCAATTGGGCTTCATCCCGCAAAACCAACAATTTCTGAGCCAGAATACCTGCCATCTTAATGCGGTCTCCACTGGGTCGGGCTCCCGAAGCTTCGAGATGGGATCTATCCACTATCCTGACCGTTTGGAGAATCTGATCATCGGACAACTGATCCTTCATTAGTAGTAGTATATTGGCCATGACGCGGGTCGTCCCGATCTGGTTCCACCACCAGTTTGCACAGATAAAATCGTGTTGCAGCCAGTAATTGAGAGACTGATTTATGGCTTTCAAAGCATCTTTGCTTTCGTAATACCGGGAGGATTTCTGATTGAAGGCTTTGGCCAGAGAAAACATCCTTCCCAGATGGCGGGCGTGATCAAAACCGGTCCGGGAAGTGTCAACGTAGTTGATGTCCGGCCAGGATCCATCCGCAGATAATCCCTCCACGATATCTGCAACCGCTTTATCTGATACCGGGTATTCCAAAAGATCCCGGATGATTCTTTCCTGGATCACGTCGATATCCGATGCCGGGGGGGTGGAATCGAACCCTAAACATATTATCAGACCTATAAATGCGAACGCAGGCAACCGAAAATTTTTCATGAGATTAATTTTTTGTGTCCCTTTATTTGGTTTTAGATGCCCGAAGATTTCACGCGGTCCATACCAGCCAACTTCACAACTTAAAACTACCTCCCCACCCTACTTGATCCGAACGTCATGCACCGCCCGTCATTCCGGACTTGATCCGAACGTCTTCCCGGACTTGATCCGCTATCAGCTGTCAATTGTCCATTGTCCACTGTCAATTGTCCACTGACAATTGTCAACTATCACTAATCACTAATTCAACCATCGGAGCTCAACAGGAGCATCGACCTGAATTCCGGGCTGATCTGCATTTGGTGATCATCCAGAAATCTGATGAGCCCATTGCTCAGCCTGGTATTCAAATGATTGTATGAAATATACTTATTAAATCTAAAAAATGAAATCAATTTCAAATCTGATTTAACCACGGGCTTGTGTACGCCAGGAAGATGAACTACGCAATTCAAGAAAGAAGTACCCAGACTGGTATCCAGGTGGTATGGAGATCCATATTCCACCAGCGGTACCGGTATAAGATGGCAACCCTGAACCGTCAGTTCACCTTCCATTTTGTCCTGCTCATGAAGTATCAATTGGTGAATGGTACTTTGCTGGATCTGCAACCGGATCCGGATACCGGATAAAATGGCAGAGAACGCACGACAATTCCGGACCAGGAGGTGAAGATGCGGGGAATCGGATTCGTAGTTCGATTGGGTTTGTTGACCCGGGAATGAACCCAGATGAAACTGGTCCGGCGGATCCTGTCCGGGCAACACCTCCTGCAGATCCACATTCTCGAAATGCCAGTAGGCATTGGTGGTGAGGATATCACCATCATATTCTCCTGACTTACCCACCAGATAACCCTTGCAATCCACCAAACGGGTGATCCGTATGCCCTTCTTCCTCGCCATTACACGGACGTTCTCAAATCGAAGATACTCCGGAAAAAACAATCGATCCCCGGTCGCGGTCACGGCGTATTCCGAAAGCTGCATGAGCCAACAATCCCGATCATTGTCGGGAACCGTAGAATAATCGACCACAAAATCCCGGACAATGAGGCTCCGTGCGATGCCGATCGGATACCCGTAATCAAAATCACTGGCACCGAAATTTAATAGCACTGTGCCGGAATTGCGTATCGGTCGTAGCCCACATCGGTCGATGACGATATCCCCGTCCCATTTGGCCCCAAAATCTTGCCGAAAACTGATAAAACGCTGATGGGAGACGAACGTATTCTCCACCAACAACCGACCACCTCCTGTGACGGTGATGCCATTGTGGCCTATTTCACAATCCCGAAGCGTCAGATTCCATAGATGAAAATGAACATCAAAACGATTGATCCTGCAATTGGTCACCGTGATATTCTTCATCATATTGGTCCCCATCACGCCCCAATGGATGCCGGTCCCTTCTGAGACCACCTGGTGCATGGATAGCTCCAGGACGCGGTTTCCTCCGATTCCATAAGTCCCGTGGGGCACGTCGCGATCATCGCCCTCCCGGTTCTTCTCCCTGGGATTGAGCCTGATGTCCTCCAGGTGGACATCGTAAACCGTGGTGAAATAATAAAATCCGTATCGGGGGGTCATCGACACATCTTCCCGACCGGGCGCGATCCCCACCCATTGTCTGCGTATTCGCGTCCTACTACGGGTCACCAGGATACCGTTGTGGGAATAAGCTCCCCGATCGTATACCGGGCTTTCACCCGACAGGTAGAAGGTCCCACCTTCTACGACCAGGTAGGATTCTTCGGTCGGGTAGGCTGTGATTTTCACGGTTGACCGGAACGACCACGCCACATCCCCGAGTATCCTGCCTTGCAGACTCACGTAGATCAATTCTTCGCGCGCCCGCCCATTGCTATTGTAACTTCCCGCTCGAAAAGCAATCCGATCCTCATCATCGTGTAAATGAATCAAATGATTTTCAAAATCCCTGAGTTCGGGAATCACCTGGACGCCGGGGTGAAGTTGATCGACCAATGCCCGGCCGACGGTATCTGAAGCCGAAATCTCTATCGGTTCGTACCTGCTTTTGACGTGAAAAACGGGCTGGTCGGTGTTGTATTTTTCGTTGATGTAAAATTCAGACTGCCCCCACTGCACATTGGCTTCGATGGGAATCGCTCTGGTTTTTTCTATCCTGAACTTTCCTTCGGGATTGTGGACGGGTAATCGCTGCTGGTTGGCAAACCCGTGGGCCGCCTTGATCGCTGATCCATCGTCAGTCTCCCCATCCCCTTTTGCCCCAAAAAGTCTGTAATTCACCGATTTGGCACCAGACAGGCGAGCGACCAACCCATTCGTCAGCTCAAATTCCCCATCTCCGGGATTTAGAGATCTGCCCGGTGGTGGCTCGATCGTATACCATCCGCCCCCTCCATCGTTGACCTGGTAATACCCAAGCGTAGTCACCGATTGACCGACGCGCAAATTTTTGTCCGATATAAGTTCCAGAAAGGTCGGATGATAGTCCATGACGATGTCCTGACCGGCCAAATCACCCGCACTGAGTCTGGTTCCCGTCCAGGTGGTCAGACCGCCCAATCCGACCATGTTTAACATTTTTCGACGATCCATATCTGGAATTTTGTCGGTTTTCAGAATAGGAGTGGAAAGTAAGCTTTATTGGTTAAAAAGGAGAGGTCAGTGGTTAGTTTTTAGCTGTTAGCTATCGGCTATCAGCTATCGGCTATCAGCTGTCGGCTATCAGCTATCGGCTATCAGCTATCGGCTATCAGCAGTCGGGTATCAGCTATC
>CALEIL010000040.1 GCA_937876435.1 uncultured Bacteroidota bacterium | reverse complement strand
CCTTGATCTGACTCAAAATATCCTCGAATGTTTCTTAAATCTTTATCCTGACGGAGTACCCGTACTCCGTCAAGACAAAAATTTTAATTTCATTCGGGATCTTTTGAGCATTATTCATTCATCTGTTAAATCTCTATTGTTAGTATTTTCGGGGATGAGTATCTGGATGTTTCCCTGGCCTGTTATCGACCAGGATTGGGACGGTCACCGAAGCTCTGGCAAAGGGACCCGGCAGTGGGGTTCAGGAGTTAAGGGCATATTGCACAAAGCATCCTTGAGAATGTCGTTGGATTTCGTATTTTTACTATTTGCAGAACGCGATAAAACTTATGAAATTGAAGAAATACAATGTCCTGGCCGTTGGGGAGGTTCTTTTTGACGTGATCGGAGATGAATACAAATTGGGAGGCGCACCTTTTAATGTAGCAGCTCATATGTCAATGCTGGGAAACCGCAGCAGCATATTATCGGCTGTCGGGCAGGACGCTCTCGGTGACCAAATCATCCGGGAAGCGGAACAATTAAAGGTTAATACGGACTGGATCGATCGGAATGATGAAAAATCAACCGGGACCGTAAGGGTAAGTTTCCGGGAGAACGAGCCGCAGTATGACATCGTGGAGGACGTTGCCTGGGATTATCTGCGGGTCGATTTTGGAGAATTGAATGAGCAGGATTGGGATGTGGTGGCTTTTGGATCTCTGGCTCAAAGGAGTGCTCACAACAAGGCATTCTATGGGTCGCTGTTTGACCAGTTGCAGGCAAAATGGAAATATTTTGATTGTAATCTCCGTCAGAATTATTACGACTCTCAGGTCATAAAAGACTCTCTCCTGTACGCCAATATCGCAAAGTTCAACGAACATGAAATCGGGCTCGTTTCGGATTTACTGTACGATCAATCATTGGCTCCCCGGGTTTTTGCCGAAAAACTTCATCAGGATTTTGAAATAGAGCTCGTAGTCTATACCTGGGGCAAGGAAGGATCGCGGGCCTGGTACCAGGACCGATTCTACAGCAAGGAATCTATTCCTGTAGACACGGAGGATACGATAGGAGCGGGCGATGCATTTAGTGCCGGATTTTTACAAAGCTGGTTAAGGGGCAAAGAAGTAGAGGAAGCACTGCAGGATGGAAACAGACTGGGTGGTTACGTGGCGTCCAGATCCGGAGCAATCCCGGAATACGATGGAGAAATCCGGTCGTACTTTGCAGATCAGGTGTGAATTAATATTTTCTGTCGATAAAAGACAGAGTCTGGACGAACTTTTACCATTTCATGTGAAACAAGGACACATATTCGTGTCAAACGAAGACACCAGAAATCGATCAAATGATAAAACTGCGAGATATACGCAAATCCTACAAGACAGAATTTACCAGTCTGGAGGTGTTGAAAGGGATCAACCTGGACATTGAAGAGGGAGAATTTGCCTCTATTATGGGGTCTTCAGGATCGGGAAAATCGACTTTACTTAATATACTCGGAATCCTGGATGAGTACGATTCCGGCGAGTATTATCTGTCGGGACAGTTGATGAAAAATCTGTCTGAAAGACAGGCAGCGTATTATCGGAACCAATTTATCGGCTTTGTGTTTCAATCCTTCAATTTACTCAATTTCAAAACCGCAGTGGAGAATGTTTCGCTGCCGTTATATTATCGCAATATTGACCGGAAAACCCGGAATGCCAAGGCCATGCAATATCTGGAAATGGTGGGACTGAAAGATTGGTCTGAGCATTTACCCACCCAATTATCGGGAGGGCAGCAGCAGAGAGTAGCTATTGCAAGATCCCTGGTCACCGAACCCAAAGTCCTTCTGGCAGATGAACCCACCGGGGCTCTTGATTCTAAAACTTCCCACGAGGTTATGGAACTATTTAAAGAAATCAACCGGCAGGGGAAGACCGTACTGATCGTGACGCACGAGCAGGATATAGCTGACATGACCAGAAGGATTATAGAAATTCAAGACGGCCTCATCCTTTCACCTCATCCGATATGAAGTGGATCGATATAGAGAAATGGAATGAGATTTTTATCTCGATCAGCAAGCACAAGCTCAGGACTGCGCTGACTGCCCTCGGTGTTTTCTGGGGGATATTTATGCTGGTTATCTTATTGGGTGCGGGAAAAGGTCTTCAGAATGGAATCGCTCATAACTTCAGGTCCGACGCCATCAACAGCGTCTGGGTATCGAGTGGCTGGACATCGATGGAATTTAACGGACTACCCCAAAACCGAAGAATTACGTTCACCAACGATGACTTCGATCAGATAGCCGGACAATTTCCGGAACTTCCGCATATCGCTGCCCGGATTTATCTGAACAACAACCTGATACTCAAATACAAAGATAAGAGCCTCGGATTTTCAGTCAGGGCGGTTCATCCCGATATGAAGTACATTGAAAAATCAAATATTACCCAGGGCCGATTTCTCAACCAACGCGATCAGGATGAGATCAAAAAAGTGGCCGTCATCGGAGAAAAAGTCCGGCAGGATGTATTTGGGAATGAAGATCCTATAGGTAAGGAAATCGTATTGGGTTCCACGGTATATACGGTCATTGGGGTTTCACATGAAGAAAGTGATCAGGCCCAGAGGGAGATATTTATTCCACTGAGCGTGGGACAGGTCGTTTATCAGGGCAATGAAAATATCAGCAATCTGGGAATGGTGACGGGCGACATGAGCGAAAGCGAGGTGGTGGAACTGGAACAGGGAATCAAGGAAATCCTGGCCTCCAATCATCAGTTTGATCCGATGGATACCAGGGCTATTAACATCCGAAACCGATACGAAGACTACAAAAATTTCATGAACCTCTTTCGTGGAATCAATGCATTTCTGTGGTTCGTGGGGATCGGGAGTATCCTGGCGGGAATCGTGGGAGTCAGCAATATCATGTTGATCATCGTCAAAGACCGAACCAAAGAAATAGGAGTGCGCAAAGCATTGGGAGCCACTCCCCGGTCCATCATTTCGATGGTGCTTTCAGAATCCATATTTATTACCTCGATTGCCGGATATGTCGGTTTGTTTTTTGGAACGCTGATATTATATGCGATCAGTGGAATCGAATCGGAGTTTTTCAGGAGTCCGCAGATTAACTTGTGGGTCGGGATTTCGGCCGTTTTGATCCTGGTGATTGCCGGGACTCTGGCAGGGTTAATTCCGGCGCGTCAGGCAGCGAGAATCAATCCCATAGAAGCTATGCGATCAGAATAATAATAATTTACAACGAACAGGATGTTTGACAGAGATACATGGCAGGAAATATTTGAATCGCTGAAGAAGCACAAACTGCGAACAGCACTCACAGCTCTGGGCGTGTTCTGGGGGATATTTATGTTGATTTTTATGTTGGGTATGGGTTCCGGTATGCAAAATGCTGTCTTTAGTAATTTTGGAAGCCAGGCCAAAAATGTCATGTACGTATGGACCAGTGGCACTTCTCTACCTTATCAGGGATTTCAACCAGGGCGGTTTCCAAGGCTCAATATGGATGACGTAGATTATTTGCTCGAAAACGTGGAGGGGATAGATTATATAGCTCCCCGTACCTCGATCTCAGGGACGATCACAAAAGGGAACATAGCGGAGGCCTATGAAATCAGGGGAGAATTGCCTGATATGGTTTCAGTAGAAGGGTACCGGATTTATCGGGGAAGATATCTGCAACCCTCCGATGTCGAGGAATCCCGGAAAGTGGTCGTGCTCGGTAAACGAGTCGCTGAGGTTTTGTTTGGAGCAGGCAAATGGCAGGAATCCATCGGACAATACGTCACAGCCAATGGGGTTGAATTTAAGGTGGTAGGGATCTTTGGACCGGATCTTATCAAGCCCTGGAATGAAGATTCAATGGAAACGGTAGTGATCCCTCTGACCACGATGCACCGGGCTTTTGGGACAGGTGGACTCATACATTTCTTTGCCGTCTCTGCCCGGACCGGTTACAAGGTCAGTGACATCGAAGATGAAGTAAATACGATATTGAAAAGCCGTCATCACGTGGCGCCGAACGATCCCAGGGGGATTGGTGGCTTCAATCTGGAAGAACAATTTGATAAAATAAACGGACTTTTTACTGGTATCGGGTTGTTTTTGTGGCTGGTGGGGATCGGGACTTTGATCGCCGGAGTAGTAGGGGTGAGCAATATCATGATCATCACGGTCAAGGAACGAACCAAAGAAATAGGAATTCGAAAGGCGCTCGGAGCCACTCCGGGGAAAATTATCCGAAGTATCCTGACCGAGTCTGTATTTATTACCGTGGTTTCCGGGTACTTTGGCCTACTCGCAGGCGTGTTGGTGATCGGGGGGTTGGACGCAGTGATGGAAGCAGCACAGATAGAAGCAGAAATGTTTTACAATCCGGAGGTAAGATTGACGGTAGCCGTGGGATCTTTGGTCATACTGATTATTTCCGGTGCGCTTGCTGGTTTGATCCCGGCCACTATGGCCGCACGCGTGAATCCGGTATTAGCTTTAAAAGATGAATAAAATCAAATAATTCAATGAAGAAAGGATGTTTTATTAGTACGATCGTCGTCGTGGTTATACTCACAGCAGGGTTGGTATTTTACTTTATCAACCAGAATAAGGGAACTGCGCTCAATACATCGCTGGACAAACCGGAATATGTAGACATATCCCGGAAGGTGGTGGCCACCGGTACTATTATTCCCCGTCAGGAAATCAATATCAAGCCACAGGTTTCTGGTGTAGTGGATGAATTGTTCGTGATGGCGGGAGATACCATCACCAAAGGGACCATCATCGCCCGAATACAGTTGGTTCCCAGCCAGGTCAATATCAACCAGGCCCAGTCCCAGGTAGAATTGGCGCGGTTGCGGCTACAGGATGCTCAGAGGGAGCTGGAAAGACAACGAAATATTCACACCCAAAATCTGGATGTCCAAACGGCCAAAGCTAATTTTGAGAATGCCCAAACAGAAGAAGCCCGGCAACGGCAGCTCTTTGAAGCAGGTGTGATCTCCGAACAACAATATAATCAGTATAAGTTGGACCTGGAATTACGGCGAAATACATTCGAAAATGCTAAGATTACGTCGAGCAACAATCTTTCTCAATTCGAAACCCAGGTGGATATTGCCCAGCAGGAACTGAACAGTGCAGTGTCCAATCTCCGGTTGCTGCGGGAAGGAGTCGATCAAAATTCAAAACAGGTGGCGAATGAGGTGAATTCAACCGTATCGGGAATGGTACTGGACGTGCCACTGGAGGAAGGTGCCTCGGTGATCGAGCGCAATAACTTCAATGAAGGGACAACGATTGCCACCATTGCGGACATGGAAACTTTGATTTTTGAAGGAAAAGTCGATGAAGCGGACGTCGGATCGATCGACGTCGGAATGCCGATATTGCTCAAGATCGGGGCCATTCCGGACGTGGAGTATGAGGCTATACTGGAATACATTTCACCCAAAGGGATCAAGGAGGAAGGTACTGTAAAATTTGAGGTAAGAGCGGCAGTAAGACAAACCGGGGAACGGTTTTTGAGAGCGGGTTACAGCGCCAACGGGGACATCATCATTCATAAAAAGGACAGCGTCCTGGCCATCAAGGAAAGAGATATTATCTATGAAGGCGATAATAAATACGTAGAAGTAAAAAATGGTGATGATTATGACCGAAAGCAGATCGAAACCGGTATTTCCGACGGATTGAACACAGAGATATTATCGGGTCTGGATACTACTATGCAAGTCAAGGTACAGCAGGAGAATCCGGGGTGAGTTGTGAGTTGAGCGGGGAGGTGCTGTTAACTGTTGGTCTTTTGAAGTTAAATGTATTGACCGCTCATGAAATAGCTTGACAGTCTCTCTACCTAAAGACCAAAAAAATGTGGAAAACCAAATTTTTACAAAATAGCAGTACTCATACTTTAGTTTTTATCGAAGCTAAGCTCTGCTGGGAACAACTTTCCAAGGAATATATTCGATCGACTGAAATTTTGAAATTTGGAGATGCCTGAAATCTTTAGATTTTATAATATATAGTGTCTATAAAAACATAATTGTATTCAACTATTCTACTCTCAATATTCCACTGTACACCTTATTGACCTCAGAAACACGGACGATGTATATACCAGGTTCCAAACCTGCTAAGGAGATGGAAAATTTGTGAGCGGTTTTCGTGGAATGGTAGGCCAACTTGCCTTCGGTATTTACTATGTTGACCTCATAATGGGCTTCGATATTCTGAGGAGCTATTCCTTTTTCATCCTTTATGCTCACAGTCACTTCGGTAGAGGCTGGATTAGGTGAAAGAACTATGCGGTAACCTGAGCAGTCGATGGCATCCAATATCACTGGCTCACCATAGGTGCCCCAGCCACAGGTGTTTTTGGCTCTTACCTGAATACCTACCGGATCGTCATATGGAGTTGTAAATGCTGAAATGAGTACACTTTGCATCGGATCGGTATAGTCGGGATATAATGGGTAGTTTTGGATGGACCAGTTACCTGTGTACCAGCTGTATTCTGTAATAGCACCTTCTCCATCCCATAAGGCGATGGCATTATTGGATTGATCGGCACAGATCTCCGTTCCACCGGGATAGAATTGTCCAATCTGGATAATATTGATATCATCAGAATGGGGTGGTCCGACCTGGATATCTTTTGAATATAAAGCCGTATGTCCACAAGTATTCTCTATGGTAAATCTTATCTGACCAGAACCACTTGTATAACTGCTATTAGCACTCAGAGAAGCAACGGTACCAGTTCCAGAGGAAGTTGAAAATAAGCCTGCTGGAATAGTCTCCCACTCCACAGTATTACCTGTCGGAACTTCATTGAGGGTAAGATTATATCCTGATCCTTGGCAAATAATATCGGATCCTGTGATGTTCGGTGGATTTTCACAAACATCGACCATTAGGGTGCAATCGTTAAAACTTTCCCGGATACCATTAGGCTCAAAAAGAGCTAACATCCGGTCTGCCTGGCCTTCAGTAAAAATATTCATACAATCGTCATCCGTGAAATCCATATAGTTCATAAACATATCATGACTACTACATGAAGTCTGTGGATGCGTTGGGCATCCAAAATATTGATCTAGCTGCTCTGGTGTATCGGCTACTCTATCTGTATACTGAGGATCATTAATGGAGCAAAAATCATAGTCTCCATTAATATGAATGAGGTTCAACCAATGTCCCACTTCATGAGTGGCGGTTCGACCTTTGTCAAAAGGAACCTGGACATTCCCAGTTCGCCCAAAAGACACAGTACGTACTACAACTCCATCGGTTTCAGGACTTGAAATCAAATCAGCAGGATATTGGGCATATCCAGCTATTTCCTCACCATTAAATTCAATTCTATTTCCTACCCAAATATTAAGATATTGATCCGCGGGCCATGCTTGAGATCCAAATGGTTCAAACTTAATACCGTCAGACAGAGCTTGCCATGTAGTTGCTGTAGAATATTTTCTAATCACTCCATTTGTAGGATTTCCATCCGGATTAATACAAGCTAATCTAAATTCAATTCCAACATCTGCTGCCACCCCTATAAATTCGTTAGGAGTATTATTTGCATCTGCATTTTGTCTTCTAAAATCTTCATTAAGCACATCAATTTGAGATTGTATCTGTGTCATACTGATATTCAGGCCGGTTCCAATAGGTTCTCCATTATGTAATATATGAACGACTACTGGAATGGTGATATGAAGTCCTCCGTGCGACCGGATCAATGATTGTTTTTGCTTAATATATCTTTTAGTAAATTCTTCCAAATCCATAAATCTTTGATATCGCTGAGGATTTTCTCTTTTCATTTCCTCCCAGTCTAACTCCGAACCACATGTCCGTTGACCATGAGATAATGTTGTCAATTGTATTAAAATTGATAATACCAGGATCAATTGATTCATAACATAAGGCTATATTGATTAAGAAATCATGGGACTGCTTTTCTTATAGAGGTAACATCCAATTTACAACCTATACCTGTCCTCCAATTTTCTTGGGCAATAAGCTGGCAGCAATTAGTTTTTTTTCCGCTGAATTTCACAGTCAACCCATCTACCTTCAATGAATTTGATAGCTTTGGGCAAGTGACTAAAGCTTTATTATTGCTATCCATAATAATATAAATGAAATTATCCGGGTTGGAAGAAGGTGTAAAAACAAATTTACGGACAGTCCCTATTTCGTTTTTATAAATGTGGGTCACATATTCATCATCGCATGAATTGTCGTCGATGCAATCTGATGGTATTTTTTTCTTTTCGCAGCTCATAACTATTACAAGAGTAAAAATCGTGAGTATGGTAATTGTTGATCTTATCATCTTGATTAATTTATCTGATAGCTTGTGATTCTATTTTAGAAGACACCGTTCGAAGCGAAATCGTCAATGGGAAACCCGTTTTTTGAAAAAATTAACATTTTGTTTGATTTTTACTAATTCTGCCACATTTTTTTTTGTCTGTTCTATGCAGATCTATGAGCAATTTGTTTTGGAAGCGAGCGTGGAAGGCTCTACAACTCAACCTCAACCTGATTGTTGAGCAACTTAATGGCACAAAGTAGAATACAGTAGGTCTCCTAGACGATAGACGACCCGGGATTGGGGAGTGATCAGAGATTTTAGACTTTGGATTTAGCAATTTGGAACAAAAAACTACTCGCTTCGGGAACGTACAATTGATTGTAGATTAGCGGTTGAATTCCCTGGAAGGTTCCGTGAAATAGTAGCCCACAGCTAACTGGAAGGTTTGGTTGTAGATATTACTCGTTCCCCGTTTTTCGCCGTTTTCATTGGTCAATATTACACTGTACAATGGGTTGACCCCATGTTGGTAAGAGGTTCGTATGAAAATCTGGCCAATGTAGAATTTCAAACCGGCGATCAGTCCAATATCTTTGTCGTTAGAAATTTCTATCGATGAACTTTTAGAACCATTAATTTTTTCCCCAATTTTAGTACCAAAATTTCCTCCGATGTTGAGACCGATTAGATCATTTAAAGCATACTCTCCCAATAGCAATAAATCTAAATAATTAAATTTTAGAATATTTCGACTAGATGCATTTACTGCTTTTGATTCGTAACCTTTTTGTGAATATGCCCCTTCCAATTGTATGTTAAACCTGTTTTCGAACGCATATTTCGCATTGAGTCCACCCATAAAACCATTGGTGTTGGAATACGAAACTTCGTTGAGTTGGCTATTGGAAGTTCGAACCTTGGAAATGTTTAATCCAGTTACCGGTGCGAGTTGGAATTGTGCGAGGCTGATTCCAGTAAACAATAGGATGAGCAGAGTCGGTAGTATAATCCGTTTCATAGACCAGGTTACATTAAGGTTAGAGAATCATATGGTTATAAAACGGAGGTTAATCGTATTTTAGTACTAACATAAATAATTCTACTTCTGCATCGATGCCTGGATTCTTTCCACTTATTCTGGTGTGATATCGAGTACATCACAGATTATGGAAATTTCAAATCATTTTCGAAACATATTTTTGAATTAACAATGATGAATATGAGTTAATCATCGGAAAAATATCTCATAGGGAGGAAGCAGGAGCTTCCCACACCCCAGGGCAGCGTTCCCCCTGGGAAGTCCGAAGCTCCTGCTTCGGGACATTGGCAAAACATTATAACCAGGATGCCCCGAAGGGTGACTGAACGAAATCCCGTTTCGTCAGCGATCAGGGAATTTTCTCGCAAAGCCGCAGGGGCGCAAAGAGAATTAATGGACAAAAAATATGCGTAAATCAGCGAAACCCCTGCCAGTCGTGGCTCCGGCATAACCTGGTGTGGGAGGTCCATACCCTCTGTCCCAAAACCACATTCAAAATTCAAAATTCAAAATTGCCAAATGGTAAAGGCGCATCATCCCCCCACCCATACGGTCAGTCTGATGGAAGGCACCTACGGGTGTGCCTTCAATCTTGGGGTGGTTGGATTGAGGTTGAAGGCATTACCCCACCTCACCAACTTTGCTGCAAATTCCTTCCACCAACAACATTATCAATTCCCCACAGTCAATTGATAAGCCGCCACCTCATTTTTCTTAAAAGTAGGCACGATGATCATTTCCTCATCAGCGATGTAGGTAATGTCGGCGGTATTGGATTGCTCCGGAGAGGTATCAACTAAAAGGGTGACCTGGTCTCCATCGATGTAGTAGATTTGCCCTGCCCATCGACTGGCGATAAAGGTGTCGTCATCCAGGATAACCAGACCATCCCCACCTTTGACTTCATCAGTCAGGATTTCATAGCCTCCATTGTCATCGAATTTGATCAGCCCCTCCCCATTTAGACCGTATAGAGTGCCATTGTGGGATTCCAGGCCATTGATGCTGGAAACATTCTCAGCCACCATTTCAAATTCTCCATCGGAGAGGGAATATACTTTGTTATCCCGCATATCAGAAACATAAATCAGAGATCCATCGGTGGCTACATCATTTAGGAATTGAGCCCCTTCCAACGGGTACTTGTTTGTGATTTCCCCGCTGGAAAGATTGATCTGGACTATTTCGTCAATATCGGAGACATACAGGCTGTTGTCCAGAATAGCCATACCCTTGGGAGCATTAAGTCCGGTACACCAATCCATGCTTTTGACCGATCCGTCCGGATGGAGGACAGCGATAAATCCGTCGCCATCTTTTTCCAGAGAATTGTTCCCGCAGGATACATAGATTGCTTTGTTTCCTGCGTCGTACAATGTGGATTCAGAATCGGAAAACGTCGTATCTGTTTTCCAGACCAAAGAAACAGTGGGATCTGATTTTTCCAACCTTTCATCCTGGTCGGTTTCACTGGTAGACTCACTGGAGTTATTGCAGGAATAGTACAGTATTGTAAACAAGAAAAACGGTAAGGAGATAAGTAGTGCTTTCATAAGGTAAATTATTTGTGAATACACAAAATACATAAAATCAAATTTATTTTTTACTAATGAAGCCTATATCATTTTGAAGTCAGGTAAATAAAAGGACAGATCATTTCTTCCAGACTGATTCCACCATGTTGGAATGTGTTTTTGTAATAGTTGTTGTAATAATTATAGTTGTTTGGATAGAGGAAAAACTTATCTTCCCTGGCAAATATAAAGGTCGAACTTACATTGGGTCGGGGTAAATGAGCCTCTTCCGGATTTTTGACTTCCAACACATCTTTTTCATTGTATTTGAGATTGCGCCCCACTTTATATCTGAGATTGGTAGTCGTTTCCCGGTCACCTACCACCTTGGATGGGTCCTTGACCCGGATGGTTCCATGGTCCGTGGATACAAACAACTGGATATCTTGTTCTGCCAGTTTTTGTAGCGTATTCCACAGGGACGAATGCTCGAACCAGGAGCGGGTCAACGAACGATAGGCCCGTTCATCACCAGCCAACTCTTTGAGCATTTCCATTTCCGTTCGGGCATGGGACATCATATCGATAAAATTGTAGACGATTACGGTCAGGTCATTGTTGAGGAAATTGAGCGCTTTGGACTCCATTTCGCTGGCTTGCCAGGCGTTGGAAATTTTGGTGTATTCCCATTTGATGTCTTTTTGGAATGTTCGGTTGATCTGAAATTCCAGAAATTTATCTTCGTAGAGGTTTTTCCCCCCCTCTTCGTTGTCGTTTTTCCATTCGTTGGGAAAGTGTCTTTCTATATCGGAAGGCATCATTCCCGCGAAAATAGCATTGCGACTGTACTGGGTAGCGGTAGGCAGGATGGAATAAAAGTAATCTTCGTCCTCCTTGCGGAAATCTTCATTGAATATCGATTCCAGAACCATCCATTGGTCATACCGCAGGTTGTCGAGTAGTAAAAAAATGGTAGGCCGTCTATCCATTCGGGGGAACAACTTTTCCTTGAGGACGTTGTGGGACATGACCGGTGCGTTGTCATCCCGCATCCAATCCATATAATTCTTGACGATGTATTTTGAAAATTCGGTATTGGCCTCACTTTTCTGCATGCTCAGAATATCCTGCATCTGATCACTCTGGGAATCGCTCAATCGCAGTTCCCAATTGATAATTTTCTGATAGATATTCACCCACTCGCTCGTATTGAGATTGCTGTTGATCTCCATCAGAATCTTTCGGAATTCCACCTGGTAGTCCTGCACGGTTTTTTCACGAACCAACCGGCGGTTGTCGAGGATTTTTTTGAGGCTGAGCAGGATTTGATTGGGATTCACCGGTTTGAGCAGAAAATCGGAAATCTCAGAACCTATGGCCTGATCCATCAGGGTTTCCGCTTCATTTTTGGTGATCATGACCACGGGAACGTTCTTGTCAATCTGCCGGATTTCTCCCAGGGTCTCCAGGCCAGTAAGTCCGGGCATGGATTCGTCGAGAAATATGCAGTCAAACGAAGGATTATCATTGACTTCCTCAATGGCATCATGACCATTGGAAACCGTGGTGACTTCATAACCTTTCTTTTCCAGAAACATCAATTGGGGTTTGAGTAAATCAATTTCATCATCGGCCCAGAGTAATCGGATATCGTTTGGCATTTATTAGTTGTTAGTTGTTAGTTGTTAGTTATTAGTTATTTGTGGTGTGGGTGTGAGTTTTAGTAGTTGTTAGTTCTTAGATTTTAGTTCTTAGTGTGTGGGTGTGGGTGTGAGTTTATTAGTTATTAGTTATTAGTTGTTAGTTGTTAGTTGTTAGTTGGTGTGGGTGTGAGGTTTCTTCATTGGGTATTGGTTACTAAAAAGTTTGGGGAATTTTGACCCTTAATGTCACAAAATTACCTTCGGTTTCTCTCGAATAAAGATATATGAATATCGATTCTGTTCACAAAAAACGCTAAGTTTAAATTTTATATTTCAACTTAATAGGTCAATGAACAAAAAGAAAATCATCAACGACCCCATTTACGGATTTATAAACGTACCATATGATATTGTGTTTGACCTGATGGAGCATCCCTGGTTTCAGCGCCTAAGGAGGATTACGCAGGTAGGATTGACCCAACTCACGTATCCGGGAGCTACGCATACACGTTTTCATCACGCGCTGGGGGCGATGCACCTGATGTCGCAGTCCATCGGACTGTTACGTGGCAAAAACGTGACAATCTCAGAGGAGGAGGCCTGTGCAGCCTGCATGGCTATCCTCCTGCACGACATCGGTCATGGGCCTTTTTCTCATGCGCTGGAAGGTCAATTGTTGAAAGTGTCCCACGAAGATTTATCGCTGGAAATCATGAAGAGACTCAATCAGGAATTTGACGGAGCGCTCGATCTGGCGATGGAGATTTTTACGGGGGATTATCCGCGACATTTTTTGCACCAGTTGGTATCGGGCGAACTGGATGTGGACCGGTTGGATTATCTCGGAAGGGATAGTTTTTATACCGGCGTGGTGGAAGGGAAGATAGGCACCAACCGCATCATCAAGATGATGAACGTGGTGGATGATGAGTTGGTCATCGAAGAAAAAGGGCTGTATTCCATCGAGAAATTTCTCATGGCCCGAAAGATCATGTACTGGCAGGTCTATATGCACAAAACCGTTTTGGCGGTAGAAAAAATGATGATATCGGCGGTGTCCAGGATGAGGATGCTGATCCGGAAGCATGGAATCCCGGATTGTGCTTACCCGTTCCATCGATTGTTGTCTGGTGACGATTCGCTGGAGTTGTTTTTGACATTGGACGACAGCGATGTGATCCAGGCACTGAAAACCCATGCGGTGTTTGACGATCCACTACTGTCCTATCTCAGCGAAGGAATCCTCCATCGAAAATTGTTCCGGAGTCAGCTGAGCACCAGGCCCTTTGGGGAGGAAGAGCCGGATCGGATTTCCAGGCAAATCCAGAAATCATTGGGCATCGACGAGGACACTGCCCGGCAGTTGATCTTTTCCGGAACAGAAACCACCCGATTCTACGACTGGAAACCCAATCAGATCCATTTCCTGATGAAAGACGGCCGCACCCGGTCCTTTGAGGAAGTGTCGGACCTGGGGGAAACGAGGCATTTGACCACGAAATATTACCTGGTGTACCCGAAGGTGGTAGAGACAAATCACGATTTGTCTCTGTATTCGTGAATTCAAACGCCCGCAGACCACCAAACTGCAAACCACAAACTACAAACGCCCGCAGTCCATCAAGTCCCTTCCAGATAATATTTTATCCATACTGCGATATCACCGGAATAGTTCACATTTTGATTGTGCCATCGGTCATCATCTGTTTTGATCTCATCCAGCGGAATTAGTTTATCAGCCAGCGCAAGATGCTGGAGAATATCGTGGTGGACATCCGGATAGTGGTGGATCACAAAATACTTGAATACCTGCAGACTTGTTTCGGGTGGATTTCGTATGCCCAGTTCAAGAAGCCGGTCCAGTAACTGAAAATTCTCCTCGACTTTTGCTCTCAAGATACCGACATATTCTTCGTCCAGCCTACAATAGACACAACTCAATACCTTAATTTTGCGCATATATTCCTCATTCAAAGCGTCTATTTCTCTCAACTCATTGTCGGGTATGGTATTGACTCTATCTAATATTTCATTTATATAGATTCCGGATTCCGGTATATAGTCAATGGTATCCTGCTCGCATGAAGCAACCAGCAACAATGAAAAGATTATATATCCACAATAGTTCATAGCCTTGGCTTTTTAAGTCTGGAGAGTCCTGAATATTGTACCGCCATCCAAACATACTGAGGATCGTCCGCGATGATCCATTCAATGTTATTGCTCGTTTTACGGTCCAGGTAAGTAGTCCATTCAGAGCCATCGAAGGAACACAATCCGCTGTATGTTCCCAGCCAAAGCACATTGTTCCCGTCTATAGCCATATCCACCACTGAATTTCCGACTAAACCGGAATTGTCCGTATTGTAATTGCGTAAATATTTCGAAGAAGCTATCCCCTTATACAGACCAAGTCCGCCATCCTGGTAAGGCCGGTAAAGACTGGCCAGCCAATAGGTATCGCCCTGAAACACCAGTTTGGAATACCAGGCTCCTGGCACATCAGCCTCATGCCATTTTGTCCAGTTGGTCCCATCATATTTTAGAACCACTCCTTTGGTACCACTGTCCGGAACGGTGCCAGCATAGATCTGCCCCCGACTGTCTTCGCATACCCAGGACATATGACTGGTGGGAAAAGAAGGGTGGGTCCTGTCAAAGAGGGTTGTTTTATCCTTTTCATACAGAAACAGACCCTCGTGGGTCGCCCACCAAATCCGGTTTTTACTATCTTGGATCAATCCGGCGGAAGTATGACCTGAATGAACCGGAAAGACATCGCAAATGGTGGTGCGAAACGGTCGGGCAGAAGGCTTATAGAAGAGCACAAAAACACCGTTAATGGACCATAGTTTCATTCGGTCATTATCCATGACAAGCTTGGCTGTACTATCCATTGCATCCGGCAGAAATATTTTCCTGAGACTGTCAGTCCCTTCGTTGGCAATTCTAATCAGTGAATCAATGTGGGAAGCGATCCAGATATTTCCTCCATCATCCTTTGCAAGGGAAGATACGTAGTAATTATTCTCAAAAGGCTGGTAATAGTAGGCCCAGTCATACTTTTGCCTGCCGGGCACAAAATCTTTCGAGCATCCCTGCACTATTGACATGATTAAAATAAATACCATCCACATCTTCATCATTCATTGGTCTTTTTGAGAAATCGTCGACACTCCCTGCTTTATGTCCCATCCAGGTAAAACTCAATCCAGATTTCCATATTGCCGTAGTATTGACCGTAAATTCTTTTAATTCGTTCTTCTTCTGTAATTACTTCATCTTCAGGAAGAATTTTCACATCAAAATACTCCATAATTAAGTTGTGTACATCGGACAAATTATGGATCACAAAATACTTGAATATTAAAAGATTGATTCTGGGTTCTATTCGTATCCCTTGTTCCAGAACCCTATTGATCGTCTCTGGGTGTTCTTCCAGAAACATACGTAGGGGGTCAAAATATTGAGAATCCAGCTTGCAAAAATAACAACTTAGAATCGCTGTTTTTTGCCAATGCTCTGTTATCAGTAGATCAGCCTGTTGTAATATGGAAGGATGTATGAATCGAACTCGATTTTGTATCTCTTTTACGTAAGGTTGGAGTTCAGGTTGATATTCTGTACTGTCTTTTTGACAAGAAACAGTAAGCAACATGGAAAAGAACATAATGGTGCCAAAATTCATGGTGTTGATTTTTTTGTGTAATAGCTTTAAGGATTTTTAGGTAATTGAAAAATTACAATAAATACCCCCACTTTTTATCCATTCTTTATCATTAGTGAACTAAAAATTTTCGGGACAATATCTGGCCATCAATTCGGGCACGGCATATGTAAACACCAGGTTGTAGTAGTGCTGTTGAAAAAGAAAATTCTTTTACGGTATTATTCGGGGAAAAAATACCTTTAGCCAGCTCTTTTATTATTGTTCCTCTGATATCAAGAATTAATACCTCAACTTTATGTCCTGATTCCAGATCTAAAATGATCTTTATCTCATCACCCTGCTGTACCGGATTGGGATTGGTCTGAAAAATATCAGTACTATTTTCAATAATGGTAATATCTCTTATTTTAATTATACTACCTGTATTTTGGAGGATTTTACGAGCGTATTGCCTTGTTATATATTCAGGGGTAGGGGCTATATATGACCCACTTTTGGTGTACGAATCCTTTCGCCATTCTTCTTTGGCTTCCACGAGTAAACTACCGTGAATATCTTTATTCAGACTGCAAAAGGCATACGTAAATAATTGAGAAGTAAAATTGTTTTCAGTGAGATGAAATAACGAATCAATGTAAAAGGGCAGTATATTTTCAATTGATTGATCGTAAAAATCGCTTAGTTCTTTATATGCCGGATCTTCGAAAAAGGCATAGAGATTACTATTGGTCTTAGGGTAATTCTTATCGCAACCTATCATCCAGTTTTCGAAAAGGCCTAAGAAATGATTGAAATCGTCGGTGGATTGATTTTCTTCCATAGCGGAAAGTATGTTTCTTTCCGCTTCATCCAGTTTTACATCAATCACCGTAGTTAATCCAAGTGCTACAGATTCTTCAAAAGAATATTTTTTTATCGCAAGTAAGTTATCTGGCCTGCTGCGAGTATAATCGATTCCGGGAGATTTATTCGCATCCCGGTAGTAGGTAAATATATTTCCATAGCCAGTACCAGACAAGGCATTTTTGGGATGGAATATTCTTTCAAGTTCTCCTGGTTTGCTTTCCCAGTCGTAACCATGTGGGTGTTGATTGGCTTCTGCACGGACAGAAAAATGGGTTATCCCAGAAAAGCTACCGTTGGTAGACCAAGCCGCTATTTCTGCATTATTTGCATTGCTTTGTGAAGTAGTATAAGTTGTGGCTCCAGAATATCTTAAGGGATTATTTCCGAAGTAGTCAGCCCAGGAATTCCAATAATTTGGATTACCACTTGAGGCACAAATTGGATTATTGGGGTTATTTAAGCAGTGCCACACCCATGCGTCTGTCTTACCTCCAGCCCTGGCTGCACAATTATAATTTACATTAATTGGTGCGGTCTGCATAGCATCATTGGTATACAAATTCGGAAAAGCATTGACTACTGAAGAACTTGCCTGCTTTACAGCTCCATATATATCCGCATTACCCCAATACACATACCATGCGCCCTCGGAAGAAACCAACATTCTGGTATTCATCGATCCTGAGGAATTTTTATTAAATCTTACTCGTGCATCAGTGTCCCAGGTATAGGACATGGGTGCACTATACCAATATCTTTCCCCGAGAAATTTCATAGGTGCTGTCGCACCACTTCCTCCTGGTGCTATCCAAATCATTGGAAGCCCCGTGGAATAACCAGTGAAATAATTTAGAGTCCCTGTATTGCTGGTTGTTACATCCGCAGTATAACCACCAACAACGGCATCTTCCTGAATCAAAGATCCATTTTGAAGAACATTTACAAGTCCCTGATAACCTTGGGTTGTAGATGAATAATAACTACTATATGCACGAATCACTAAGTAATAGTTTCCAGAAGCCGGAATATAAACTGATAATTTAGACTGCAGGTCACAACCACCATCATCATTTGACCAGGCTAAATTGTGGTCATTCTCATTAAATAAATACATAACCGGATCTACTGCAGTACATAGCCAGGGTGCTTTAATTTGAGTCTCAAAAGTAACCGACGTCAGCGCATTTAAGTAGATCTTTCTGTAGAAAGTATAAGTAACCGGCACTGTCATTAGATGTTCATAAGTTCCTAGTGGATTGTCTAAAGTATATGAACTCACTGTCCAGTCATCAGTAGCATTTGAGGCTGATCTTGTTATACTCTCATTAAATTTTTCGAAAGAAAATTGCTCAGACTTTTCTTTGATTTTAGGTCCTTCCATGCCATCTTTCAAGACAGAAATAAATTCGTTGTATTCCGACATATCAAAATGATTCTTTTCTAAGGATGTCGAAAGTTTAACTGCATCAATAGCAGGATAATAAGGCATCGGTGTTAAAAACTCGATTGAATGATGACCCGAATCCAGATAAATTTCCCTATCTCCTTTTAGTCTGGCTGATTGCCAACCGTTCTCTTGAAGATCCAATTCTCCAACTGGATTACCATCTATTTTTAATCTTATTGGCGTTAAATAAACGTTCCCCTCATCGGATGGTGTATTATAACCAAGTGCAAAAGCTGAAAGATAATATTGTCCCGATTCGGAAAGATTTATATGGAATACTTTTGCCAGATTATTTTTATTATTAGTATAAATTCCATTGATATAAGCCATAGCCCCGTCATCAGAAAACCCATCTGCAGAAATCCTAGCTGCTTGTTCATTTTCTATTCAAATTGATTCTTCTTTATTATTCAAATTTTCAATTTGCTCGATTTCTTGAGCTTGGATCATGATTGGTAAAAAAAATACCAATAAAATAATTGAGGGTATTCCTTCGAGTCCGATTGAAAGTAGAATCTTTGCCATAACTATAGTTTTTAAGATGAGAAAATGAATGGCATAAGAACTGAAACCTATATAGGTACTTAAGATGCAAAAAAAAATTATTAATTTCAGTTTTTTAACAAAATAATTCTAATTTTTTTGCATGAGGATAAAGGATAGCGATCCATGTTACATGTAAACACTAATCTATATAGACGGCAGGGTTTGCCTGGGATGTTGGAGCCCCTGGGAAGTCAGAGCCCCAGCTCTGACAAAAATTCTGGGATGTTGGAGCCCCAGCTCCGACAAAAAGGATTGCGGATCAGATCCGCAACCGGGTTCAGCCCGGAAGGGCTGTGTTAATCCCAGGGCAGACCTAAATATTCACCAAAATGGTGAAAATAAAAACCCATATAACCTTCGGAGCCCCTTTATTTGTTTACATAATGAAGTTTTGTTTAATTCAGACCTGCCCACAAGGCCTGTCTGGGCGAGAACAAGGTCATAGTTTTTAACCAATGCATCGGGAAAAGCTTCGTTAACAGCTTCCGTTTTTTTTATAGCTTCCGGTTCCGGCACCCTTTTTCGGAGCATTACGTTCATCCATTCGTCAAAAATGTGATGACTCCATTTGGGCGTATATAAATCGTGATGGGCAAACCACAGTAACAAGTCCCTTATCCACAATGGATATATAACGTTCGTATCCAACACGCAAGTAAATCGAACACTATGTATCATACAATCCCGCTTCTTCGTCCAATTCCATGATTCTACTTATGGTTGCTTTATGTTTTGCTTTCAAAGCATTTTTATATTTAATCACATCTTCGTATTTCACTCTACGGTGTTTACCCACCTTGGTAAACGCAATCTCACCTTCTTCCTACAACTTGACTACATGAGGCCGTGAACAACCCAAAAGTTCTGCTGCCGCCTGGGTGGTCATTTCGGTAGCTATGGGAACAATGGAAATTGGATTTCCGTGACTTATTTCCTTCAGGATCTTTGCCTAAAGCTTTAAAGCACTTCTGGGCACTTTAATCCTTTCTTCAGTCTCCTCTATTTCAATTTCCGGGTTATTCGATCGCAATTGTTCCAATGCAGCAGCCAGGGCATCATATGATTCCATTGCCGTGCGTTGCTCCTCTTTTGAAGGCTTTTTCGCATTTATCAATTCCTTAGGTTTTTGGTCTTTTGTTTATCCACTTGCAAAAATAAACGAAATAAACGAAAAATGAGTTGCTTTAATCAGAAGATTTTCCGGCCTTTTTCTTTGAAAGGAATAAGTGTCATATGAGTTCTTATTACCAGTTGGTAAGTTTTAAATTCTCAATATATGAGAAGTGTTTGTCTTTTGTGATTACGGTTAAATCATGCTCTTTGGCTATTGCTGAAATCCAAATATCATTCTCAGGAATTGGAGTACCTTTGGATTTGAGTCGTGTTTTTATTTCACCGTAATAATTTGCTGTATTCACCCCGACTTCAAGTACAGGAAAGGTATTAACGAAAAGAACTATCTCGTCCAATCGTTTTTGGCGATTGACTATAATACCTGAGGAATAAGCCCCAAAATACAATTCTCCAATAACAATAGAAGGGATAAAAAAAATTTCTTCCTCCAGCCGTGTTTTAAGTTTCTGGTCACCCGCAAAAAAATCAACAATGATATTGCTATCAACCAAAAAACCATTACCAATCATTTTCATCAATATTTTCACAGCCTTCGGCTATTACTCTTTTTATATCCTCGGCTTCTTCATTAGACCACACGCCGGATAGTTGGTCCAAAACAGACCTTTCATGGGTTGCATCCTCCTTCTTTTTTAACAATATAGCTTCCAACTGATCAATAAGCCGGGTATCATTCAAGCCGGAAAAAATCCGTATTAATCGAAGTTTACGCGTTTCGATATTCATACTGTCTTTTTTATGAAATTACAAAAAATTCTGACATTATGCACGACAAGATACAACTAAAATGAGCTACGCCGTTCTTTTAGCTGCTGATCAAATCAACACAAAAATAAATAAAATAGTTTGACCTTGAAATCGGAGGGACAACGCTTTCAGAACTTGAAGCAGAAGAGGAGCAAGCGCGTAAAAGCGGAGGTGGAGCAAATATAAAATTCCAGCAATGAGGTAGTTAGTGTCACTTCTAACGTATCATCAATGAATTTTTCCGCTGAAGGAGGAAACTGCTTTTGTAGGTAATAAATAACCGTGTTTGTATCCCAAAGGTATTTCATTCCCATTCGTTTCGTAACTCGTTTAGCTGCTGGTCAATCTCATTTATAGGTTGTTTGGACATAGCTCCTTTGTATTTTGACCAGTCGGTTGAACCTGACTTTTGTCCTGGTTTCCCTCCATGTAACCGGATGAGTTCAAGAAGCTCCAACTCCCTAAGTAGGTTGAGGGCTTTTTCATTTATTACATCAATGGTTATAGTTCGCATGTTCTTGATTATTTACGGGCAATCTCAGTTTTGGTTGTAGTTTTGAACACAGTTTACATTATCACCTATTAATCAGGCCATTTCCTAACTTAAAACACAAAAATAGACAAAATAGTTTGGTATAGAAAAAACGATCATTTCAAGAATTGAAAATGGGATGACATTGTCAACCATTGTTACTATGGTTGAGTCTTCGGATATTCCAAAATCTGTAGAATAGAATTTGCAATTAACTATGCTACCATTTATTCTCTAAAAGTGATAGCGGAAACGCTTCAAGTGTCGTTGAGCGAGATGACGGAGGTTCTGGAGTGATTACACGATTGTACTTACCCTATTTCCAATCCGGTTTTTTTCACCAAGTCAATCAATGGAGAATTGTCATTGGAATAAAAACGGGTTTTCCCAATGAGAAAAGGCTCTATTTTGGAGTTGACCTTAGAAGTCAGACTCCAAATTTTACCTGCAAGATAATCAACTTTATTTTCCGTGACGATCATTCAATCGATATCGCTCTCTTCATTGGACGTACCGGATAAATGACTGCCGTATAAAAATGCTTTATCCACCAATATGCCTTTCGTCTTGAACCATTAACTGATGTCATTCAGCTCACTATCAATCACTACTTGCAACTGGTCATGGGAGTATTTCTTTAAAGATCTTTCCCCCATTAAGGCTTCAGTTTTACTCGAAAAGGATTGAATGAAAACTAATTCCCATGGTCCTTTTTCAGCAGTGTATCTTGACTCATTATTGTTGTGTTGAAGCAATCGTATTTCAAGGTTGGATGTGTAGCCTTTGTAATAAAGGTCATGTGTGGCTGAATAGATGATATATACGTAATAACTCTTCATCTTCAAACAAAAAAGGGAAGCTTTTGCTTCCCTTTTTGCGGTCCGGACGAGACTCGAACTCGCGACCCCGTGCGTGACAGGCACGTATTCTAACCAACTGAACTACCGGACCAAAAATCTTTAAATCTAAAAACAGGACATTTCCTATTTATTTTGTTGGGTCCGGACGCGACTCGAACTCGTCCCCAAGCCCCTTGGGGATGACAGGCACGTATTCTAACCAACTGAACTACCGGACCAAAAATCTTTAAATCTA
>CALEIL010000039.1 GCA_937876435.1 uncultured Bacteroidota bacterium | reverse complement strand
CGAGCGTCCCACCGCCGCTTGCGGCGGTGTAGTGCTGCGCATTGTTATGGAAGTTACTTTTTATCATGTATGCCAACGACATTCCCTTGAGATTGGCTCTTTACCTCCTTCACCTTTTTTAGAAGGTGAGGTGATACATTCCATTTTTGGCCAGACTCTGTGACGACGGTAACCGTTTTCTTATTGAACTTAAATAGAGTCCCAAACTGAGTTCCCCATCCCGGTGGCTCAAAATGAGGAGTATCTGTTCTACGATGAAGGCCTGGCCTGGAGAATGTTTGACTATATCGAGGATTCCCGGTCGATCGATCAGGTGACGACCACTCAGGAAGCTGCTATGATCGGGGAGGCTTTTGGCGTCTTTCTGTCGTTTATCAACCGGGATGATGCGAGTCGATACCAGATCACCATTCCTGACTTCCACAATTTTACGAGGAGGTATCAAAACTTCAGAGAGTACCTGGCTGGTCGCCCGGCCGTGACCGAGGAGAAGGCGCGTTATCTCATTGCTGAAATCGATCGGTATGCATCTCCGTTTCTTGAACTGGAGAAGATGAATTTTCCCTTACGGATCGTCCATCACGATACCAAAGCTAACAACGTGATGCTGGATGTGGCCACCGGAAAACCAAAGTGCATTATCGATTTGGATACCCTGATGCCTGGAAATATTTTCTCGGATTTTGGGGATCTAATTCGCACAGTGTTAAACCCTTACGAGGAGGATGGATTTCCGGAAAATGGAAATTTGGTAAATAATGAGATCATAAAATCACTTTTTGATTCATTTCTAGAGCCTTTAAACCAATTGCTTACAAATATTGAAAAAGAATATTTGATTAGAGGAGGGAAAAAGATTACCTTGTTACAGGTTTTGCGTTTTTTGGACGATCATCTCAAAGGAGATCCGTACTATCAGGTCGACTACGCTGGCCACAACTTGGATCGCGCTTTGAGTCAGATGAATCTGTTTCTCAGCATGGAAGCCAATGAGTTATTCAACACCCCATAAAAATAAAAAGTGTATGAAATAACGTATTTATAAAATTGACATATGAAAAATTTTAATATATTTGCCGGCTCCAAATATATTGGATAATTCATATTATGACCTAATAACCTATGAACAATCATTTTACTACCAAGATTATTCCGTCAATAGTAGTGCTTGCCCTTTTGTATCTGACTGGTATACAATCGTATGCCCAGGATACAAATGAACCCAATGTTACTGTCATTATTTATCAGGATGATAACAACAATGGTGCCAAAGACCCAGATGAATCCAACGTCGGAGGCTTTAGTCTGGAGGTTACCGGCTTCAATGACCAGGTTATTCCATTCGAAGAGACGAGTACCGGAGCTTTTGTGGGATATGTACCCAGAAGAGCCCGGATAGTTGTCAAAGGATATTCCGATGAACTGTTGGAAGGCAATGTCGGAGAAGAATCCACCGCTTCTGTTTTTTTTACCGAACCCGGAGACGAGAAAATCACTTATTATGTAGCGGTTTCCACTGGCCCGATCGTGAATTATGAGTCATCCAAAATTATACTTCCCTGTTATGAAGGTGGGCCGTCAGAAGGTAAAAACGGACCGGCCATTATCTCTTTTGGATTTATGGATGATGGGATCGTTCAGAATCTGGGAGGGAATGCTCCCAATCCTTCTATGTTGGCCACGGTCAAAGAAGTGGGGGCGACCTGGGGAATCGGACTTCGCCACAAAGCCAACATTGTATTTGCCGGCGCACTGGTCAAAAGACACGTGGGGCTTGGACCAGAAGGAATCGGAGGACTGTACCAATACGACCTCAATTCGGAGACACTGAGTGGTTATGATCTGGATGGAATCGGTGCGGCAAATGGGGGGGTGGTCGATTTTGGCAGCCTGACTCGTCAGTCTACCGATGGACCTATAGCGCATGACGGATCCGATGATTATACCCTGACATTCATGGATCAAATCGCCACGTACGACCTGGATGCCTTTGATAAGGTAGGCAAACAGGGCATAGGGGATATAGATGTTTCCGAAGATGAAAACACCCTCTGGTTGGTCAACCTCTACAACAGGTCCCTCGTTTCCGTGGATGTATCGTCCGGTGAACCCAATCTCAATACGGTGAACGAATATTCCATCCTGGACAAGGTAGATTTTATCAATCTCGATATGCCTTATATCAGAAATATCAACGTCGGTAGCCAGGAAGCCGGTGGGGCAGAGGCCTTTACCGATCACAATAAAATTGCCTGGGAAATGGATCAATACGGGCAAGGCGGAACATACGGGGAGTCCGACAACAATATCAGCAATGCCCTCAATAAAACGATAGGAACAACCGAAGCTAACCTTTACAGAAGTTATAGAGTAGGAGAGGATTTCAATTACAGCATTCCGGTACCCGCCAACGGAACCTATAAAGTGATTTTGCATTTTGCTGAGACGGATGAGAAATTCATACCATCCGAGGAATCTGAAATGAAGGAGCGGAAATTCACCATCATGGCGGAAGGGCAAACCATCATGGCCAATTACGATATCATCGATCAAGCCTCCGCAGCAAATACGGCCAACGTGGAGGAATTTGATGTAAATGTCACCGACGGAACCCTCAATCTTGGATTTCTGGGACAAATGGTGGGTAATACGATGACACCGGCTATGGTTTCGGGTATTCAGATCATAGGCTCTGATGAGATCCAGACCAGATCCGGAGAGCTGCGGCCCTGGGGACTAACCTTTCACGAAGGCCGTGGTTATCTGGGACTGATTGCAGATGCCTCTATTTCCAAAAGCAAATACAATCTGTATGGCTATATCGTTTCCTTCAACCCCCAGGATATGTCTGAAGGGTTCCAACTGGAGCTGGAATTCCCGTTAAATTACAAAAGAGAACGAACATCCTACGCGGACAGAACGAGCTCATTTCCACTTCGGACCTCGGTGTGGGAAGCCTGGGTTTCGGATTGGGAAGAAACCGGAATCGAACTGGCCGACGATCTGGACACGATGTACCTGTCTTATCCACAACCGATCATTTCCGATATTGATTTTGACAGTAAAGGAAATATGGTGATCGGAGTAATGGACCGGTGGGGACACCAGGTTGGTTTTCTCAATTATCCTGCGGTTTCTGGTAATCAAACCTATATCGTGGGATACTCAGCCGGAGATATACTCAAAGCGGAGCCTTCCGGGCCTATCCGGGCCGATGGCAATTTTATTCTGGAGCCCAATAACAACGACAATACCAATTTTTACAACGACGACGGACCCAGTTTTGATGGGGAATTCTTCTATATGGATTATTTTGATTCGGAACGCGCGTCCCACGGAGAACTGTTCACGGGAGGCCTGGGAGTGATGCCAGGTCGGGATGAAGTAGTGTTGACCGTATTCAACCCCATCCGGACGGGTGATAATGCCTTTTTTGATTACGATGGTGTGTATACTCAGGGAACTCATGTGTATTCGACCGAAACGGGTGACCGAAACCGGGCCAGTCTTTTTGTCGGACAGTACCAATACGGAAAAGCGAGCGGCCTGGGGGATCTGGAGTTTGGATTCGATCTGCCGGGGAACAACATCGGCAATTATGTATGGTGTGACGGGAACGGCGATGGAATCCAGCAAGCCGATGAAAATGGAATCCCCGGGGTCGAACTCAGTCTGGTCCTGGTCGATGAAGTCAATGGCAATATAGTGGTTCAGACCACCACGACCAACCAGCTTGGGGAGTATATATTTACCAACCTTCAGCGGAATGCGGACTATATTATTATACTGGATCTCAATCAACCAGGTCTCGAGGGATTCAGAAGAGAAGCCAGTCCACCATTTCAGGGTACGGACCCCCGGCTCAATTCTGATGGACTCGACGATCAGATTCCGGGGTATGTGGTTGCCTATGTACAGAATCTTGATCTGCAGTATAATTATGGATTTGACTTTGGTCTTTTGGGACCTGAGTCAAGGGATGTGACCAGGACCCTGTGTCTTGAACCTGGTGCAACGACTGCCCTGTTCAATCTCTGTGAAATAGACACCGCAGTAAAGGTCCCCGAGGCACCCGATAATATTGTCGAATATTACAAGACAGAAGCCGATGCCCGGTTGGGCATTAATAAAATAGTCCGGGAGGAAGGTTGTTTTTACAGAACCTCCGGCGAAACCCTGGTTGCAAAAGTTTACCTCCCAGGAGATGAATTGTGTTTCTCTCTGTCCACGGTGACCCTTATTACGACCGATGTCGAAACAAATATCGAATTGACCGGTCTGGCCTGTCCTGGTCAGCCCGTCAATTTCAATCAGTTGATTCAGCTCAATCAGGATGGACTGATGGTCTTCACCAATCCATCTATGGAGCCCGGAGATATGATCGCTGATATCTCCAATTATCTCATTGAGAATTTTCCTGCGACGTTTTATTTCAAAGTGTCGTTTGACGATACCAATTGTGATGCTTACGGAGAAATCACGATCAATACCGTTCCGCCATTTGAAATAGAGCTGGAAGATCAGGCCAGCATTTGCTGGGGAGATCTCTTCTACTTCCGGGACCTCAACATCACGTTTCCTTCCGGAGGAAGTTCGATTTCCAATCTTCACTGGACCACCAATGGAACAGGGACGTTCAACTCTGGGCCGCAATTCAACAATGCACAGTCGTATACTCCTTCGATCGGAGATAGTATCCGGGGCTATGTGGAGTTTTATCTGAATGCATCCAATTACTGCTATGAGGAACAAGTAGCAGTGTACCTGGATATACTGACCGCTGGAGAAATCCGGATAGAATGTGTAGCTACGGATACGGTATATTGTACGAGTGATAGTATTGTCAATCCCTACGATCCCAATTTCCCTAAGCCAAAAGCTATTGCTTCGTGTGATTATTTTGTCAATCCGGATTTGATTTTTGTCGAGATCGATATGGATCATTGTGAGCCAGGGAATAACGTGGCCGGTCGGATTATCCGCCATTGGGAATTTGTATTCAAGGACAATTTCCGGGCTGTATGTTATGACACAATCGTCGTATTGATGTTGCCCGAAGCCGAGGTCATATGTCCAGATTCAATGGCCGTCGTCGAATGCGAAGATATCGGCGAGGCTGATATGGATGAAAACGGAAATCCATTGCCTTATCTGACGGGCATTCCTCTGTATGACACCATTCCACTATGGCCGGGACTTGATACATCTTTGTGCGGGATTTACGCCGAATATAAAGATGATATGTATATGCCTCAGTGCGGCGGGGACACCAAAATGTTCCGCAGACTGTGGACTATTTACAACAAGTGCCGTAAAGATGTGATCACCTGTGAACAATGGATCGTGATCCAGGATACCCGGGCACCACTGATCCGGAACAACTACGAGGATTTTGTCGAATACGATAATGATACCGTCTACGTAAATACGGAAGATCATGAATGTGAAGCTCTGTTTTACCCCAGCATATGGACTACGGATTTGTGCGCTGGTGTGCACAGCGTAAAAGCTGTAGGTGAAGGTTTAGGGGCGGTAGAATTGCTGCCGGTTGGCGATAGTGTCTGGCGAGCAGAGAAACCCATCCGGATTCCCATGGGATATGATCCTATCCGGATAGAATATACCTCCAGTGATAGCTGTTGGAACATGAGCACCTTCGTCCATTACGTCAAAGTCAAAGACCTTACTCCACCTACCGTAGCGTCTAATAAAGAATTGAAATTTGTACTTCAAGACAAAAAAGGATGGATGAACGCCATCGATATTGATGAAGGTAGTTGGGATAACTGTGGTGACGTACTTGTATTGGCCCGAAGGGTAGATTGGGATCAATTCTGTGTGGAATTGTGTACGGATGAAATAGCCAACGTCACTACCCTGGAAGAATTGAACAAGATCGATCCTTTTTCGGTGCTCGATAGTGGCGAGGTTGAGAAATATTACAGGGGGCAAATTGACTGGCTATTGGAGGATGAAGCTTGTGGAGCGGAGGTTGTAGAAGGATGGAGACAGGGAATTCGCTCATACTGGGCTGCTAATTGCGGTCCGGTGGATGAACACGGCAATCCTCTGATCGAGGTGCCTCAAACCTTTATTGGGGGCGGTTGGTCCAAAAAAATACCATTTGGCTGTGAGGATGTGTGTCAAACCATTATGGTGGAAATATTGGTCATGGATCAATGGTGTAACTGGAGCAAGTCCTGGGCGGCAGTGTACGTGGAAGATGCCATTCCAGCGAAAAAACTGATCACGTTGGATGATGTGAGTATTTCATGCGATGCATACGCCAAATACTACAAGCCCGTTTTGGATCTGGCATCAGAAGCGGTCAGTAGTGACGTAGATCAGGCTGTATTTAATCATCTCGACAACTTGTTGGGGGGCTATACCATAGCCTGGGAAAACGATAAAGGGCAACCGACGGATATGGCTGGTCAGGTCCTGCCTGAAAAATTTAATGTGATCGATACATATTGTGAGGATACTTTCAAGGAAGTGAAATATCAGGATACGCTGCACGACAATCGGGTCGTATGGAAAACACGAAACGTGCCGGTTACATATCTGAGTGATATTTCGGAAGATTATAAAAGAGGATTTGTCGGAGTCAATTGTGGTGCTACCATTACTCAGGATATTTGGCCTGACTTGAATGATTGTGGGATAGGGACCATCAAACGAAGGTTCCATGTCACCACAGGTTGTGGTGAAAAACAAATGACCACTACCTATATTCAGACTATTAATATAGAGGCCACCTGTGAGCTCAGTGAAGATATGTTTTCCTGGCCGGAGGATACTCAGGTCTGCCTGGCCATTACGTACAATTCAAAAGGGAATGTAAACCTTCCCATAAGTCTGGTCGGAAAAGTAGAATATACTTTCCCCGCTGCTTGTCGTATGATAGCGGTCGGTTACAAAGACAAGGTGCTCAACGCTGAAGGCAGCAGTATGAAAAAAGTGGTCCGGACCCACTCTGTCCTGGATTGGTGTACCGGAGAAACTATTGACTATGATCAGATTATCGTGGTCACGGATACCTGTGAAAATCCGGATGGAGAGATCATGACTTTGAGTGGGACGATCGTGGATCCTTATGACAATTTTATTCAAAACGTCACATTGAATATGGAATCCGGTCAGGCGGATAAAACATCGGTGCTGGTCGAGGGTGGTACCTATTTTATGCACGTGCCGGAAAATCCCAATCTCGTATATCTCGATAAAGAGAGCTCTTATCGCAACGGGGTGTCTACTCTGGACCTGGTCTGGCTGCAGAGGTATCTCAAAGATCCTGCGGTTTTTGATAATTCGTACCAGTTTATTGCCGCTGATGTCAACAACAATGGTCTGGTAGAACCGCTCGACCTGATCAATATCAGGGAATTGATATTGGGGAAGAAAAAGGTATTCTTTCATGTAAGGCCATGGCAATTTGTGGACGTTTCTACCCACAAGGCTTTCTCCAGGGTAGGAGCCAAAACAATGTACCAGGAAAACAATTGGGTAGGTGTCAAAATGGGAGATATCAATTTTGATTCCGATTATCTGATTCGGTCCACGAGTCGATCCAGTCAGGAAGTCTATCCTGTCGTATTGGAAGAGTCAATAGGGAATGATGGACGGATCCGGATGACAGTGAAAATGACCGAAATGATTCGATTATCTGGTTTCCAGATTTCATTGGATATGGCCGGTATGACTGGTTGGACAATTAGTGAAGAGCGATTGGATCTTACCAGCGATCATTGGTCTGTGGAAGGAAATTATCTCAATATATCGTGGGTCAGTAAAGAGATGGATCAGGTCTTTACTCCGGGAGAAGAGTTGTTCGTTATCGTTATTGATAATCCGGCAGAAAATTTTGATGCGAGAAACATCAGCCTGAATCCGGGTGATTTCGCGTCGGAAGTATACACTTCTGATCTGGAGAGTAAATCCATTGGTCTCAGATTTCAGCAGAAAACGGATGATTTGCAACACACGTTGTTTCCCAATCCGGTCGATCAATTCCAGGTCTTTGATTTTTATTCTCCGACAGCAACAGAGGCCGTCATAACGGTGCATTCCATCGGAGGGAAAGAAATCGAATCCTTTAAAATAGATCTTCAGAGAGGGCATACAACCCACCAACATATACTTTCTGATTCATACAATTCGGGATTGTACGTGTATCAGATACGCACACGGGATCACATTGTCACCGGTCGGTTTGAAGTGATCCGGTAATATGAGTGATATATGACCTTCCAGGGTACAAAGGATCATAAAGGATGTAGTAATTTTGTATTTTTGCGAAAAGAATTGAAATGACTGATTCGTTAAGGTATGAAAAACGTGGGGTGTCTGCTTCCAAAGAGGAGGTTCACCAGGCTATCCGGCATCTGGATAAGGGGTTATATCCCAATGCATTTTGTAAGATCCTACCCGATTATATAGCAGGAGATGACAGTTACTGTAACATCATGCACTCCGACACAGCCGGTACCAAAACCAGTCTGGCGTATTTATGGTATAAGGAAACCGGAGACGCATCCGTCTGGCGAGGGATCGCTCAGGATGCGCTTGTGATGAATATTGACGATATGGCTTGTGTGGGGGCACTGGACAACATAGTAGTGTCCTCCACGATCGGCCGAAACAAAACCCTCATCCCGGGAGAAGTTATTCAGGAAATAATCGGATTTTTTGAAGATTTTAGAAATACTCTCGATCAATATCATGTCCGGATGCATCTGGCTGGAGGTGAAACAGCGGATGTGGGAGATATCGTCCGTACGATCGACGTGGGGTACACGACCTTTGCCAGGATGAAACGGGAGAACGTCATTGTCAATCACATCAAACCCGGCGATGTCATCGTAGGGTTTGCTTCTTATGGTCAAGCCACGTATGAATCTTCGTACAACAGCGGACTGGGTAGCAATGGACTGACCTCCGCCCGTCATGACGTGTTGCATAAGAGTTACGGTGTGAAATATCCGGAATCGATCGATCCCAATATCGAGGAAGTCTATCAGTATGTGGGAAGTAAAACTCTGGAGGACGTGGTGGTGTTGGATGGTAAGAACTATATAGTGGGTGAGCTATTGCTTTCACCTACAAGGACATACATGCCGTTGATTAAATCGATAGTTGATGAATTGGGCATCCATATCAATGGAATGATTCATTGTACCGGCGGGGGACAAAGCAAAGTTCTGCATTTCATGGATCACGTCAAGGTGGTCAAAAACGATTTGCTTCCCCTGCCTCCCGTGTTTCAATTAATCGAGAATGAATCAGGGTTGGACCGGAAGGAAATGTATCAGGTATTCAATTGCGGTCACCGAATGGAAATTTATACCGATAGCGAAACGGCAAAAGAAATCATCGAAATTTCGGAATCATTCAATATCGATGCTCAAATTGTGGGTCGAGTAGAACAATCTTTTAATATTGAAGCCAGAATTATCGGTCATGTGGAAAGAGCTGATACCCCGGAGGTCGAGATCAGGGACGATAAAGGAGTATACCAAATCTTTGGTTAAAGGACCATGGCGATCAAAACAGAACAAAACCTGATTGAGACATATCAACAGGCCGAGTCATTTATCATGGAAGCTCTTCCCATGTTTCAGTCGGTGGGAAAGAAAGCGATGGGAACGTATGATCTGACCCGAATCCGAAGTTTTCTGGATTACCTGGGCAATCCCCAAACTAAGTGGCCCTGTATTCACATCGCAGGAACCAATGGAAAAGGTTCCGTGTCGCATATGCTGGCTGCGGTCTATCAACAGAATGGATATCGAACCGGATTGTTTACGTCCCCCCATTTGCTCACTTACCGGGAACGAATCAAAATAAACGGGTCCAATATTCCGGAACACGAAGTCCTCCGGTGGGTAAAGCGACATTATGATTATTTAAAAGAATCTCATCTGTCCTTTTTTGAGATGAGCATGGGAATGGCGTTTTCATGGTTCGTCCGGGAGAAAACAGATATCGCCATCATCGAGACCGGTTTGGGAGGACGACTCGATGCTACCAATGTAATCGTACCACTGCTGTCAATAATAACCAATATCGATCTGGATCACCAGGATATACTGGGGAGTGACATAGAGCAGATCAGCAGGGAGAAAGCAGGTATTATAAAGCAAGGAGTGCCCGTCGTTCTGGGGAATGTGGACGAAGCGGTGGAATTTGTTTTTGAAGAAGCCTCTCGAAAGGCCGAAGCCCGGTTAATCAGGTCGGATTATAAGATTGTGCAGCGATCTGAAACAGGAAATGATGGAATAGAATATTCTATTTCAAAGAATCTGTTTTCTTTTCCTTCCATTAACCTGCCTTCTTTGGCCCCTTATCAGGAGTATAATCTCAATACCGTCCTGCACGCTTTATTGTATTTGAGAGACATTCCTTCACTGGAGTTGAACAATTTTGATATCAGAGATGGTCTTGAAAACTTTTCAGCTATCACGGCGTTTCGGGGTAGATATGAAATTTTAAACAGGCAACCACTGGTGATTGCTGACGCGGCTCATAATCCCGGGGGGATCCGATTTTTCGAATCGCTATTTCAAAATAAAAATGTACATTTGCATCTTGTAATAGGTTTGGTGAAGGATAAGGATCTGCATCAGATCTTTTCCCTTCTGCCCCAGGAGGCGACCTATTATTTTTGTGCCGCAAAGATCCCGAGGGCAATGGATGCCTCTCAATTGCAGGAGGAAGCCAGGAAATATGGCTTGACAGGAGAGGTGTGGTCATCTCCCCGAATGGCAGTTGAATCAATAATTGAGAATGCAAATCCGGATGACGTCGGGTTGGTCTTGGGCAGTATTTATCTTTTAGCAGAAATTTTATAACATGGATATATTTAACAGAGTTATTGAGCAACCAGGGCCACTGGGGAAATATGCAGATTTTGGCGAAGGGTATTTTGTATTTCCGGAACTCGAAGGAGAAATCGGTTCGCGGATGAGGTTCAACGGCCGGGAAGTGGTCGTATGGAGCATTAACAACTACCTGGGATTGGCCAATCATCCTGAAGTACGGAAGGCAGATGCTGAAGCTGCAAAAAAATGGGGATTGGCCTATCCGATGGGTTCCAGACTGATGTCGGGTCAAACACCCAAGCACGCCGAACTGGAAAGGGAACTGGCAGATTTCGTCGGAAAAGAATCGGCTTTTCTGATCAATTTTGGATATCAGTCCATGGTATCTGCGATAGATTCCCTGCTCAGCAGAAGGGATGTCGTAATTTACGATGACGGTTCTCATGCCTGTATCGTGGATGGTGTGCGTCTTCACGTCGGGAAACGTTTTGCGTTTCTGCACAACGATCTCCAGAATCTGGCGAAACAACTGGAGCGGGCTACCGCCATAGTAGAAAAAACCGGAGGAGGCATTCTGGTCATCACGGAAGGAGTCTTTGGGATGCAGGGTGAGCAAGGTAGAATCAGGGAGATTATTGAGCTGAAAGATCGATACGACTTTCGTTTGTTGGTGGATGATGCACATGGATTCGGAACTTTGGGCCGAACAGGAGCCGGAGTAGGAGAAGAGCAGGGTGTGATTGATGATATCGATCTGTATTTTGCAACATTCGCAAAATCCATGGCCGGTATCGGTGGATTCTTTGCCGGTGATAAGGGAATTATCCGCTATTTGAAATACAACGCCCGATCACAGGTTTTTGCCAAATCACTGCCTATGGGATTTGTTGAAGGAGGTCTGAAACGACTTGAACTAATCCAGACCCAACCCGAATTAAAAGCACATCTTTGGGATATTGTGAACCAGTTGCAAAGTGGACTCCGTGAAAGAGGATACAACCTGGGTGATACGGAAAGTTGTGTTACCCCTGTGTTTATGCAGGGAGATACGATGGAAGCCTGCGCTATGGTTCAGGATCTACGGGAATCGCATGGGATTTTCTGCTCAATAGTGGTATATCCGGTAGTTCCCAAAGGAGTCATATTGCTTCGGTTAATTCCCACGGCAGAGCATACGTCTGAAGACGTGAGAGTGACACTCGATGCCTTTGATATAGTGAAGGAAAAGTTGGATAGGGGAGAGTATAAGGGGCAGATGACAATTACGGACCATGTCCAATAGATTGATTGTCAGAATGCTATATATTCAATAACGATATATTAAAAATTTAAGATTTGATAACGTGTTCATGAGGGATTTTATTGCTATTTTTATTGCAATTAAAATCCCTCCATATGAACTTAGAACGCTCTACACAGATATTTGGGCTGATTATTCTATTCTCCCTCATGGCTTTCACTGCCAGTGCAGAGGAGGCTCCCTGGGGGCCCAAGATAATTAAACTGGAGGATATCACCATTAGCTGCGAGGCTTATGAGAAGTACTATCGTGACATAGTAGAAGATGCTGCCAAGAACAATTCTCCCAAATGGAACGCCGCCGCCAAATCCCGTCTGGATGAGGCATTTGGTACGTATAAGACAGCCTGGATCAAAAGTTCTACCTGGATAATGGATAAGTATGGCAAAAAACTGCCTACCCATAAATCCATTCATGATATCGAATGTGAGACCAAATACAAAAACGTTTCCTATAGCTCATCCTCTGGTCACCATTCCGGCGGTTATCACCAGGAACCTTACCTCGAAAAGAAACATACCTACGACCAGATCAGACTTGGGTACGTCGATGATTGCAAGATAAGCGTGGCCCAGGATATATGGCCCGAACTCGGTAAATGCGGAACCGGGACCATCATCCGGAATTTTACCATCGGAGCCTGGTGTGGAAGCCAGGAATATACGCTTCGGCTGACTCAGAAAATCCACGTCGTTCCGTCTTGTTCATTTTCAAAACAAATGTTGCATATTCCCGATGTGCAGTATATGTGTGCTCCGATCAAATACGAAGACAACAATCACATCAAATTGCCTGACTATATCAAGCCGGTTACGTTGTACCAAGGATGGGAATCAACGTGTCACTCCTCCAAGATATATGTTTCTTATCACGATAAACACTACAAACTCATCCAGGAACACCGGAAATATGTGATCATACGGACCTGGGTATTCTCGGATCAATGCAGTGGTAAAAAACTCGAGGCCGAACAAAAAATTATGGTCGATGGGCTATGTCGCGACGATGAAGATCCGGATAAGCCGGAAGAACCGGATCCGGATAAACCAAAGGATCCGGATAAGGATACGGTCCAGTTTGCGCTTCTCAGTCCTCTCGATGATATTTACATTTCACATGCGACCTATCTGGACACTTACAAGGATGTGGTGGATCTTTCGCTCGAAACATTCAGGAAAGGTCAGACAGAACTTTCGGCAGAATTGCTCAATGCCATTTTCGGTTCATACAAAATCCATTCTGATCCCAGCAAGGTGGACAGCGTCACCGTGTATTCGATGGAATGCAATGATGGTGATCCGATTGATACTGAATTTAAGGTTAAAAACGGAGTTATTCAATCTGACTGTCCTGCAAAACTGACCATTCATCAAAGACTGAGGGAAGAATTTACAAATTGTGGTGCTACGGGTTTGGTGCGGGAGTTCATTGTGGAATCAATATGCGATACGGTTACGATGCGGGATACTTTCACGCAAAAAATCGTATTTAGTCCGACTTGTGCCTTGACTTCCTCGGTGTTTGAAGTACCCGCCGATACAGTACTTTGCGGTGTTTTGCAAAAGGATACGAACAATCGAATCGTTTTACCGGTCGATGATCAACCCCGCTACATCGGAGATTCTATGCGAAGTTTCGAGGTGGAATACAAATTTCTGGTATCCTATTCCAGTGATGATCCGGCTCGTACCGAGGTCACCAGAGTCTGGACCTACACAGATACTTGTCAGAATGACACGACGATGTTGACGCAGGAACTGGTTCTGATGGATACATGTCAGTCCAATCTGTATCGGACTATGACGAGGGAAATCGTTCAGACCCTTACCAGGGAAAACATCGAATGGGGTATTGCTGATGAAGTGAAACTCGAAATCACCGAAGGGGGGAGACCCGTCGACGGAGAGCTGACCTTTGCGTACCCCAATCCATTTACGAGAGAAGTAGGAGTTAATTTCTATCAAAAGAATAAAGGCCAGACTCAAATCCGGATACTGGACAGCAGGGGACAGTTTATCTCTGATAAACGGATGGATCTGGAGGTAGGTTCTCATCAGATCTATCTCTCTGGAGACCAGTTCAGGGTGCCCGGTATTTATATACTACAAATCCTCTCAGGCGACCAGATAGAAAACCTGCGCGTAATGTACCAGGCTGACTAGAGAGTAAGAAAATGAGATCAGAGGTGAAGTTTTTGTTCCTATGAGAGCTTTTAATCTGATAGCAAGCAACGGGGATTCAAGCATTATTTTTGCTGGATTCCCTTTGCGTTGCGAAGGTCCTTAACCACGCACACCCTTTTCTTGTGAAGCCGGAAATCGTAATCTTTCCATAGATTTCTGACATTTTTGTTGTTTACTTGTTCTGGATTGCTTTCTACCTTCTTAATTCCATGTTCGATATATTTTTGAAGAATTTGTTCAAAAATCAGGGAAATCAAGCCTTTCTGCTGATAATCGGGATGAATGGCGATTAACAACATTTCTGCCCGGTCGTTTTTCCTGGAAGCCATCCACAAATGGTAAAAACCAAATGGGAACAGTGATCCGTTCGCTTTCTGAAGCGCCCGGGTATAGGATGGTATGGTCAGACCAAATCCGACCAATTGATCGTTGTTGTCGCTAATCAGCGAGATATAATCCTTATTGACCAAAGGCATGTATTTTTCGTGATAATATTCCTTCAATTCTTCGGACAATGGCACAAATCCAGGTAAATGGGCATAACAAATGTTGATCAGTTCCAGAATTTGTCTGCTCCTTTTCAATTTCTCCTGTTTGGTATGGAAGGTGGCTGTTTTGAGACCGTATCTGTTTTTGATCAATTCTGAGAATTTGGATACTTTTTCGGGAATTACATCAGGAACGTTAAATTCATGTTCGAGCCATTCCAGGTAATATTGGTACCCGGCGGCCATCATATGATCCAGGTAGTAAGGGTAGTTGTAATTGGAGGAGGTACAGGACAGTTCATCGAACCCTTCAGTCAGGGCGCCGGCTGTGTCCAGATTGGAATACCCGAACGGTCCGATCAGTTTGTCAATTTTGTGGCTGCGGGACCACGATTCTGCTGAACTTAAAAGCAGTTTTGCTACCTCTACATCATCGATAAAATCGAGCTTGTTGAATCGAGCTGTATTTTCACCGGAAAATTCGATTTCGTGATAATTGATAATAACCTGGACTCTGCCTACGACCTCATCCCTCTCATCGAGCGCGACAAACTGAGTGGTCACAATCCCCTGATCTATTTTGGGAATATCTATAAGATATTTTCTCTCCTCGAATTTCAAAGGGGGGGACCAGAACTGATTTCCGTGATACAATCTGTAAGGAAATTCAATAAATTTGTCAAGCATTTTACCACCTGAAACTTCTAATATGGTATAGGCCATAGATCAATTTTAATATTTGGGGAAAGCTGATCGGTTTGATGATAAAATTAGCAAAATAAATGGACATACAGACTGCGGGAATCCTTCGCCACATCATGTTGGTTCAAAAAGCTTTATTCCATTCGGATTTTATGTATTACCGAGCCGGTATTCTTTGTAGGAATCATAGTCCTTGATCGAACCGATGTCCCTGTTGAGGGCTATACTTGCATTGAGTTCAAATCCAAGTAGCAGGATAAAACAATTGAGCTCCAACCAAACCATCAGAACGATGACAGCTCCTATCGAACCGTAGATTTTATTATAATTTCCAAAATTGTTCACATAGTAGGCGAACCCCAGGGAGGTGATGATAAACATCAGGGTAGCCAGCAACGAACCAGGTGTCAAAAATCCAGGCTTTTTGCGAAAAGCCGGAGCGTACTGATAGATTACCGCGATCATGGAGTAGAATATCAATACCGTTAATAAAGCATTGACAATCCCTGTGAGATATTTGAGGTTTTGGGCGTGGATGACGTAGGTGATCATATAGTCCATCATATAATTGGTGGCAATGACGACTACGACCGCTGATATGATCATCAGGAAAATTAAAATCGTCATCCAGAGGGCAGTAAACCGGGTTTGGAAGAAATTTCGGTCTTTGAACGTCGAATCGAAGGATTTCTCAAATCCAGTAATTGTCATTGCCATCCCATTGGATGCAAAATAAACGACCAGGAAAAATGAAACGGAGAGCAACCCCCCCCTTGAAATCCGGCTGAGATCATTGATCGTGGTTCCTATCCAGGCTTCTGCACTGGAGGGTAAAAATTCGAACACGTAGTTGTACAACATCGTATCAAAATTCTGAACCGGAATGTATGGAACGAGCGTGATTAACATAATCAAGGCCGGGAAGATTGAAATAAAGAGCGTAAATGCCATGGCGTTGGCCCGGATGAATAAATTACCATAAACCATTTCAAAATACATCAGACGGATCACCGACCATACCGGGATGCCTTCAAATCCGGGTAGACTTGATTCCTGCGCCCAGTTTGCAAGTTTTTGAACAAATTTACTGGATTTGATTCGGTTAATAAATTTCACGCTTTTCCATTATGTCTACAGTGTACGGGATTTCAACTAGTAAACAATGTCCTTTAATAAAGTGGGTCTGCCTGTGTATATCTAGCAAGCAGCACAAGACAATGCTGTGGATCCGGAAATTCGTACACTAGTTCTTATTTCCATATATAGTCTGGATAATAAACGCAGGAGTTGGGATTCTATGATGCGATTCTTTGTCTATGAAGCAAAGTCTCACAATGCCGCGATTCAGTAATTTCAAATCTTCATTGAATATCCTGGTTTCGAAAACGATTTCCTTATCATCCAATTTTCGAATACGGGTTCTGATTTCGATCAAATCATCGTATTTCGCGGGCCGTAGGTACCGGGCTTCCATAGATATCACCGGCATCATAATTCCCTGTTCTTCCATGGTCTTATAATGGATTCCGAGAGACCTCATCATTTCTGTGCGGCCAATTTCGTAAAACCGGGCATAGTTGCCGTAATATACGTAGCCCATCTGATCGGTTTCACTGTACCGGATGCGAACTTTGAAAATATTTTCATCTCCTGCGGTCATCCTGGTAAATCCATTGCAGTTATAAAATGGAATTCCGGACCTTGCGCCAAATCCTGATCAAAAGGATGCAGAATCCAACCGTACCAATCGCAAATACGAGGGCTATTTTGGTGTTTCCGTATATGATATTTCCAGTAGTGAACAACAGGCAATAAATGAAAAGGGATCCATAAAGCATAGCTATGATCCCGGCAGGAACCGTCCATTTTACATTGTCGACGATGTCCAGATTCTCAGCTTCGGCATCATCGAGTACTTTTTTCCATCCGGGACCACCAGGTTGGATTTTCTGATAGAAATTGTACAATGTTTCTTTTTTCTCCGGTTTGGTGAGGAACGTGGCCGTGATCCAAATGATGGATGTGATCAAAACGATCAGGGGGAATTTGTACGCGTTATCCCAATTTTCCGGCCAGTATACAAAGTTGAAAATGATGGATATAATACCACTGGAAAACATCGCTGCAATTTCACTCCAGGCGTTGATCCGCCACCAAAACCAGCGCAGTAGAAAGATCAGTCCGGTTCCGGCCCCAAATGCCAGAATAAATTCAAATATCTGGAGCGCATTGGTCATGACAAGTGCCAGTCCTGCCCCCAATACCATAAGGACTACGGTGGCGATCCTCCCTGCCGTTACCAATTGTTTTTCCGTGGCGTCCTGATTGATAAATCGCAGATAAAAATCGTTGACCAGATAGGAAGCTCCCCAATTGAGATGGGTAGAAATGGTCGACATATAAGCGGCAATAAGACTCGCCAGAACCAGCCCAGCAAAACCAACGGGCAGAAAGGTCAGCATGGCAGGATAAGCGAGGTCATGTCCGAGTTTATCGGAGCTAATATTGGGAAATGCGGTTTGTAATGATTGTAGATCTGGAAATACCACCAGCGAACACAGCGCCACGATGATCCACGGCCAGGGTCGGAGAGCATAGTGCAGGGCATTGAAGAAGAAAGTAGCTCCAATGGCGTGATTTTCATCCTTGGAAGCCAGCATACGCTGGGCAATGTATCCTCCTCCGCCGGGTTCTGCCCCTGGATACCAGGAATTCCACCATTGTACTGCAAATGGGATGATAAATAGGGTGATCATGGTGTATCTGTCGGAGAGATCCGGAAATATATTTATTTTTTCAATGACATTTTCATGGGTAAACAGATTCTGCAAAGACCCGACATCCGGATGTTGTATAGAATAGTAAGCTGCGCCTATGGCTCCGGTCATGGCCACAAAAAATAAAATAAAATCCGTGTAAACTACCCCTTTGAACCCACCGAGGGAACTAAATACCACGGTGATGACCGAAGCAATCCCTATCGCTTCCAACGGAGACAAACCAAGCATGACTCCTCCAATTTTGATGGCTGCTAAGGAGACCGCCGACATAGCCAATACGTTGAAAAACAATCCCAGAAATAGCGCTCTGAATCCACGCAAAAAACGGGCAGCAGGACCTGAATATCGCAGTTCATAGAATTCTATGTCCGTCGTTACGTTGGATTTTCGCCACAATTTGGCGTACACGAAAACGGTCATCATTCCAGTAAGCAGGAAAACCCACCAAGCCCAGTTTCCGCTGACTCCGTTTTGTCGGACGATGTCGGTGACCAGATTGGGTGTATCGGTTGAAAACGTAGTGGCCACCATCGAGATCCCCAACAACCACCAGGGCATATTCCTTCCGGATAAAAAATATTCGGCAGAACTTTTGCCTGATTGACGGGAAACCCAGATACCGATAAAAAGGGTTATGGAGAGGAAAAATACGACGATCCCCCAGTCTAAAGTAGTTAAGGTCATTTTTTAAATTTTCACTAAAATTAGAAAAGATTCGGTAAATGAATGAGATCCTTCGCAAAAATTGATATTTTGTTACAGATTTTTAAAAACCAAAAATAGACGCAAAAAGATGAACGATAAGATTACATTGGTCGTATTGGCTGCAGGCCTGGGTAGCCGGTTTGGAGGACTCAAGCAAATGGAACCTCTGGGACCAAATGGTGAAACTCTGCTGGACTATTCTGTATATGATGCCTATCATGCAGGGTTTACTAAAGTGGTATTTGTGATCAGGGAATTTTTTGCCGAAGAGTTTAAAGAGAAAATTGGAAGGAGGTATGAAGGCCTTTTGGAGGTACAGTATGTATTTCAGGAAGTTAATATCACCATCCCCGGGATTGAAATAGTTGAACGCACGAAACCCTGGGGAACCAATCACGCGGTTCTGGTGTGTAAAGATGTGGTCCACGAACCTTTTGCCGTCATCAATTCGGACGATTACTACGGAAAGGATGGGTTTACGAAAGTTGCGAAATTCCTGAAAGAAGATGTCTCACCCGATCATTACGCCCTGATCGGTTATATACTCAAAAATACCTTATCGGATTCCGGTACTGTCAATAGGGGAGTATGTGAGACCGATGATAAGGGAAATCTTGTATCAATTGAAGAAGTTTTGAAGATTCAACGTCAGGATGACGGTCAGGTCATCCGGCAGGATAAAGGAACACAACTTAGTGAGGATTCCATCGTTTCGATGAATTTCTGGGGCTTTGATTCCTCCTATTTTGACAGGCTGGAATCGGGATTTCACGAATTTGTCCGTCAAAACAAAGACAACCCCACGGCGGAGTATTATATCCCGGTCCTGATCGATGAAATGATCAATAACGGTGAGATTACGCTAAAAGTCATTCCTTCTCATGACAATTGGTATGGGGTGACTTACGTGCAGGATGCAGATCGCGTGCGACAGGCTTTTCTCTCCCTGCATGAAAGAGGAATCTATCCTGCAACTCTAAAACTATAAATGAAGCTTCAAGACCTGAATATTCCCGTTCCTTCCCACGAACGAATTGTTATTCTGGGAGCAGGTTTTGCAGGGTTGAATCTGGCTAAAAATTTGCGGAATACCAGGTACCAGGTGGTCTTGATCGATCGCAATAATTTTCATCAGTTTCAACCTCTTTTTTACCAGGTTGCCATGGCCGGGCTGGAACCGAGCGCGATCGTTTTTCCTATCCGCAAGGTCTTTCATTCGGCTGACAATGTGTTCGTTCGTCAGGCTGAAATACTGAGTGTCAATCATCCGGAAAAACAGGTCGTGACCAATAATGGAGTGATCGAATATGATTTACTCGTCGTCAGTCTTGGAGCTGTCACCAATTTTTATGGAAACGAGGTTCTCGAAAAGCACAGCTTTTCGCTCAAATCATTGGGACAGTCACTGGGGATCCGAAATCAGATTTTTACCGATTTCGAACGATCCATGTATGAAATGGATTATCACGATCGTCAGAGTTATATCGATTTCGTGATCGTCGGAGGAGGTCCCACGGGAGTGGAAATGGCGGGCGCACTGGCTGAGATGAAAAGATATATAATCCCCAAGGACTATCCGGAACTCAATCCGGACGAAATTGATATATATCTCGTGCAGTCAGGGGGACAATTGCTTCCGGGAATGAGCAAAAAGGCCAGTCGTAAAGCTGAAGAGTATCTTCGGAATATGGGGGTCATTGTGGTCTTAAATGATAGAGTCGAAGGGTACGACGGGGATCATGCGACATTAAAAAGCGGTAGAACCATTCGGACAAACAAGCTTATTTGGGCTGCGGGAGTCAGATGTCCGGTTATTCCCGGCATAGAAGAATTCTATGGGGAAAAATCCGGGAGAATAACCGTAGATCATACTTGTAAAGTATTGAACGCAGATACCATATACGCCATGGGGGATATAGCAGGAATGATCACTGAAGAGTACCCACGGTGTCATCCGCAGGTAGCTCAGGTTGGTATTCAAATGGGAGATTACCTGTCGCGACTGTTAATCGCCAAACAAAAAGGTGGTCCGTTTCCAAAGCCGTTTAGGTACAGGAATAAAGGGGTAATGGCTACGATAGGACGCAACAAGGCTGTCGCAGATTTTCCTTCGTTTTCGATAGCGGGATTTATATCCTGGGTAATTTGGTTGTGGGTACATCTCTTTTCGCTGATCGGGGTACGAAATAAGCTATTCGTCGTGATCAATTGGATGTGGAATTATTTTAACTTTGATAGCTCTCTTAGATTGATCATTCAACAAGAATCCCGTCTTACAGATTCCTTTAAAAAGAAAAATACGTGAATTCGCCATTGTATTATTAATGGGTATGTGGAAGAATCCTGTAGATTTTCTGGAGATAGTCTCGTTGTGATAGATTCATTCAGGGTGCTGCGTTTCGATTCACTTATACAAGAACCGGGGGTAAAATGTACCTTAAAATTACACTATCGATATTGGACGCCTTAATTCAGACGACTGTCTGATAATCACGCTTCTACATTCAATAACTTCTGAAGCACCACGTTGAATTTGTCCAGGTCGGATTTGGATAATTCGGAAAATTCGTTGATGTAAAATTGGTTGGTCAGATCATCCAGCTCATTCATGACAAAATTTCCTTTTTCAGTCATATACACATTGACGACCCTTTTATCTTCTTTGGAAGGTCGACGTTCGATCAATTGACGATCCTCCAGAACTCTGATCAAGCGGGAAGTGTTGGCCATTTTGTGCATCATTCCCTGTTGTATTTCTTTGATATTGATCACCTGGTCAGATCGGGATTGAATAATCCTCAAAATGTTGAATAGAGGAAGGTCCAGATCAAACTGCTTCAGTTTATCTTCCAGCTGGGCACTCAGGTACCGAGCTGTTTTAACAATATTGTCATGAATTTCGTGTTCATAACTTAAGTATTTTTTGGTGGGTGAATCTTTTTTTGTGTTTTTCATAAAGATGTAGTTTTAATTGAGAAATTTGGGTCTAAGCAATCGGGCCTTGATTGCATTAAAAAAATATTACCTTCAAATGTAAATATAATAAATAAATTATCTTCTCACAACTATATATTAATAGAGTTTTATTTGAGATTGTTATTAGGTTTTATGGTGTAATAACCGTTATTTACCTCATAATCCTTACGTTTTATTGCACGAGATTTTATAATTTTGCCTCCGCTTCGGATATTTCCACTGATCAAATTGGCATTGGAAGGAATCCGGCATGAAATGGTCTCGTAGTTCAACGGATAGAATAGGAGTTTCCTAAACTCTAGATCCAGGTTCGATTCCTGGCGGGGCTACCATTTCGGGTTTTTGGGGAATGACTCAACGGTTCGCGACAGACCCGCACAAACCCACCTCCGGGCGTGCGAAACTCACCGGATCGCCAGTTTTTTGGTTTCGCTCAAATGGGGCAGGTCAATGCGCACGAAATAAATGCCTTTGGATAGGCCCCCTACGGTCAATTCGCGCAGGGTGCCCCCTCCGGGGAGTTCCCTTTCCATCCACAGCCTACCCGACGGGTCGAAGATGGAGATTCGCGCATCGTTTTCCAAAAAAG